>JAUVVL010000277.1 GCA_030604635.1 Desulfobacteraceae bacterium | reverse complement strand
GCTCACGAGCCAGAGCGGTGCAGGAACAAGGCATTTCAGCCCGTTGAAAATCCCGGCATCGGGGAAGATGTAGTGTTCTACTTCGAGGGCTGAATAACGCAGTTCCTGTGCCGCTCTGGCTCGTCTTTGGTGAAGAACATCAAATGCCTTTTTTTTATTTTGCACTATTACAGCCTGCAATTCCGAACTTGAGATAAATTAATGTATAATTTATTAATATCGTATTATTTTTCCATTCTGTTTGATGTTCTTCATAAGAAATTCGGGCTAAAAGGTTTTGATCTAACATCCAGGAGAAACTTGACATGGTGCTCCTCCAGGATGCTTTGCAGTGTTTCAACATCCTTTAATCTTTGATAGCCGATGGAATATAACATGGCGTTTTTACTTTATTGAGGAGCAACGGACGTCATTCTTCCATTAGAGATAAACAAAGCATAAAATCATCGGCAAAGTTGTCCTGAATTTCCTCCTCTTGCCCGAACTCCGAGATGTCGGTTGCCACGTTCCTACCGATTCCGTATTCAACATCCCACCCTTTTGCCTTCAGCAGTTCGATCAATTTTTCAGCATGCTCTTTTGTGGCATCGCCTCCAATGTTTTGTTCCGCAATATAAAATTTCATTATTAAACCCTTTCCCGAAGGTTCTCTGGATTGGATCGCAATTCTTTGCTGTTATAATCATTGTAACATTTTAGCCCTTTGAAAACATTATCGCATTCAGATAATCCGGTTTTAAACCGTGTCAAACTCGAGACCCACTTTAAAACCGGATCACCTGAATGCTTGTGGAACACGTTTTTCAAAAAGCTAAATTAATACATATATTCTATAATACTTTTGATTACAGTCAATAGGGATTTAGCAAAAGCTGGATATCAAAGTTGGTAAGTGAAGCTCCCCGCCCTAAAGGGCGGGGGTTCTGCCTTACGGCAGTGCTTCGCGGCGGGGAGCAGACCGGTCATCGACATTCGTGTCAGCATCGAGAAGTATTGTATTGACTTGAACAAAAAAGAATTCAATAATTATGTAAAATCGCAAAGCGATTCTGTTATGGAGGCACATCGATGATTATCGACTTTCATACTCACATTTTTCCTAAAGCGATTCGTGAAAACAAGGAAAAATATTCCCCGTCTGAATCGGCTTTCAAGCTTTTGTACAGTTCACCTGGATCAAAACTTGTCGGTGCAAGCGAAATCGTCGCTTCAATGGATGAGCAGGGTGTTGATACGTCGGTGGTCTTTGGGTTTCCATGGAAAAGCTCTAAAACATTTATAAAACATAATGACTATATCTTGGACGCAGTGGCAAGATACCCGCAGCGCCTTATCGGTTTGTGCTGTCTTGATCCTTTTAGCAGGCAAGCTGTCCCGGAAGCTGTGCGGTGCCTCGATGGGGGACTTTCAGGTATTGGGGAACTGGCTTTTTATCAATCCGGAATAGATGACACAACCCTGGACAAACTGGCCCCTCTGATGGAAATCTGCCAGGACAAGGATCTTCCGGTTTTGATCCACACCAATGAGCCGGTGGGCCATATGTATCCCGGCAAAACGCCGAATACACTGAGACAGATCTACAACCTGGTCAATAGATTTCCTGAAAATAGAATCGTTCTGGCCCATTGGGGCGGTGGGATCTTTTTTTTCAATCTCCTGAAGAAAGAGGTTAAAGAGAGCCTGAAAAATGTATATTTTGACACGGCCGCCTCGCCGTTTCTTTATGATCCTTCAATATACCAGGTTGCGATTCAGACAATAGGACCGAACAAGATCCTCTTCGGCAGTGACTTCCCGCTTTTAAAGCCGACAAGATATTTCAAGGAGCTTGAAAAAGCCGGGCTGTCAAAAGATCACATTGAATCTATTTGCGGCCGGAACGCTGCAAGGCTGCTTAACCTATAATTTAATTCCATCGTTCATTATTCTCAATAGTAAGATATCAAAGTTGATTGTTGATTAGGGTCATTTTTTGATTTGACACATAAATCTAAACCTTTTATTGTTACTAATACGAGCGTTTTGATTTAGACATGGAGCGGGTTGCCCGAGGCAAATTGCAGCCGGACGGTGATGGTTCTTGGCGAAACGCAGGACAGCGTCCCGTGCTGTCTGAGGCACCGCTGAAAGCGGGGCCGGGTTCACGGGACGCCCGTAGTGAGCCATCCCGCACGGATGCGCCTGCCGAGGGCAATCTGAGACATGCCCACTTTATTATGCTCGCCTTAGTAATTGATTAAAAAAGGAATTTTTATCTTATTAAAATTTAATTAAAAGGAGGGCATTTATGAATTCGTTAATATTGGCTGTTGGTGCAGGTATTTTGTATCTGGTTGCGTATCACACTTACGGGAAATTCCTCGGTCGTAAGATTTTTAAACTGAACCCGGACGCAGTATGTCCCAGCACAGAGTTTCAGGATGACGTCGATTTTGTTCCCACCAAGAAATCCATCATTTTCGGTCATCATTTTACATCCATCGCCGGCACCGGCCCTATCGTGGGACCGGCAATCGGCATTATCTGGGGTTGGGTCCCGGCCCTGATATGGATCCTTTTGGGGTCCATTTTAATGGGCGCCGTGCATGACTTCGGGGCATTGGTGGTCTCACTGCGCAACCAGGGCCGATCCATCGGCGATGTCGCTTCTGACCTCGTAAATAAACGGGTGCGCACCCTGTTTCTCCTCATTATCTTTTTTGAACTCTTGATCGTAGTGGCCATCTTCGGCGTGGTCATCGCGGTTGTCTTCACAATGTTTCCCCAGGCGGTCCTTCCGGTTTGGTTGGAAATCCCCATTGCCGTCTGGCTGGGTCACATGATTTACAAGAAAGGTGCGAACCATTGGACTATGAGTATTATCGCCGTGGTGATCATGTATATCACCGTGGTTATCGGCGCCTATGTGCCCCTCAAGATGCCCGCCATATTCGGCATTAGCCCTGTTGGCGTGTGGGTGATTATTCTGCTGACCTATGCATATATTGCCTCCACCCTGCCGGTCCAGACACTGCTTCAGCCACGGGACTACATCAACTCCCACCAGCTTTTAATAGCCCTTTCCTTGCTCTCTCTGGGCATTCTTGTGGCTCATCCCACCATGGTGGCACCGGCGGTGAACTTTGCACCCAAAGGAGCTCCGCCCATCTGGCCTATGATCTTCGTGGTGATTGCCTGCGGCGCCATATCCGGATTTCACTCCCTGGTCGCCTCTGGCACCTCCTCCAAGCAGTGTCATTATGAAACCGATTCGCTCGCCATCGGCTACGGCGGTATGCTCCTTGAGGGAATGCTCGCCACCTTTGTTATCATCGCCTGTGGCGCCGGTTTGGCCCTTGGACTTACCAAGGGAGGCGAAACCTTTACCGGCATAGCCGCCTTTAACCAAAATTATGCCAGCTGGGCCGCTGCCGCCGGTCTGGGCTCCAAGATCAACTCCTTCGTGGTCGGCGCTGCCAACATGATCGATTCAATCGGTATCCCGCACAAAATAACCCTTACAATTATGGGTGTGTTCGTGGCTTCCTTTGCCGCCACTACCCTTGATACCGCCACCCGGTTGCAGCGCTATATAGTCGCTGAACTGGGTACGGCCTGGGGCGCACCGGCTGTTGCCAAGAAGCATCCGGCAACCATTATCGCCGTGGGAACTGCCTTGTTCCTCGCTTTCTACAATGGCACCGGCAAAGGCGCCCTCACCCTCTGGCCCTTGTTCGGAGCAACGAACCAGCTTCTGGCCGGGTTGGCACTCCTGGTGGTTTCCATCTATCTTGCACGTAAAAAGACGAGTATTGCTTACACCGCCATTCCCATGGTCTTTATGATTTTCATGACCGGGTGGGCCATGATCCTCAATATCCAGAAATTCTATAGCACTTCTAAATGGCTGCTCTTGGGCATTGGGCTGGCTGTATTTGTCCTGGAGATCTGGATGATAATCGAAAGCGCGATCGTGTTTAAAAGCGTCTACGGTGAAGAAGCGGAGGCTGCTCCTGAAATGCGATAACAGGACATAAAACAAAACATTTACGCCCGGGCAAAATCTGGCTGCTGCCCGGGCGTTTTGTTGCTCCATAGAATCAGGACTGATACATCATTTGTTTATTCATTGAGACCTTTGAAAAATGCTCAATTTTGTTCAAGTTCAAGGAAGGCGAAAATTTTAACCACAGGAATACATTGAGTATTTTGAGGATTAAAATTTGAGCCTGACACAGAAATTGGGCAAAAGGGG
>JAUVVL010000098.1 GCA_030604635.1 Desulfobacteraceae bacterium | reverse complement strand
TTTAGAAAAGAAAGAAAATTGATTGGAGACAGAGGGAATTACTTTCTAAACAGAATGCAAGGGGAAACAGGTGTGAATATTTCGGCATGTTTTCAGTGCGAACGCTGTACCAACGCCTGTCCTATCAGCCATTTTATGGATACAAAACCGCACCAGGTAATCCGTTTTGTCCAATTGGGATGGCGTGAAGAACTGTTGAATTCTTCAACTATTTGGGTCTGTTTATCCTGTGAAATGTGCACAACCTATTGCCCCAATGAAGTGGACGTTGCAGAAATCATCAATCATCTGCGCAATTTGGCGGCACATTCATCCATAACGCCGAAAGAGAGGAATCTGGCCATATTTCATCAAACTTTTCTTGAACAGCTTCTGCGATTTGGCCGGATGAATGAATTCTGTCTGATGAACTCATATAATCTCAAACCAAATATACTAAAAGAAAAGATAAAAAAAGGAATGTTAAAAGAAGAACTCCTTCTAGGTCTAACGCTCTGGAGAAAAGGGAGACTCCGTTTGGCGCCTCCCAGGTCAAAAGCAATTAAAGAAATCAAGGAAGTCTATCGCCAAAAACGCGGAGAGATTGTATGATGAAACTATCTTTTTATCCGGGATGTTCACTGGAAGGGATGGCCAAAGATTATGCCATGTCTATTGAGGCTGTGTTCAAAGATTTGGGAATTGATCTGATTGAGATAGAAGATTGGTCATGTTGTGGTGCAACGGCGGCCCACAGTCTAAGTATGATGATGTCCGTGGCACTGCCTGCTCGAAATCTCGCCGCGGCTGAGAAATTGGGGCTGGACATCGTTGCTCCCTGTGCCATGTGTTTTAACCGCCTTCGCTTTTCACAACAGATGATCAAGAGACAGCTTTTCGATATCCCCTGGCAGGTTGCAGGCGAAATTCAGGTTCACGACATGACGCGTTTTTTAGCCGAACCTTCCATGATTCAGTTAATTAAAGAAAGAACCAGAAAGCCTTTAAATGGCTTAAAAGTGGTATGTTATTATGGTTGTCAAATGGTCAGACCTCCAAAAATTACCGGCTTTGCAGATTATGAAAACCCCCAAACTCTTGATCGCATCGCCGCTGTAATAGGAGCAGAAGTAATTGACTGGTCTTATAAATCAACGTGCTGTGGTGCAAGCATCGGTATAGCGCGCAAAGAAATCGGAGAATCACTCACAAGAAGGATTTTACAAAAAGCGCAACAAACCGGAGCGGAAGCAATTGTTGTCTCATGCCCATTGTGTCAATCCAACCTGGACATTATCCAGAAAAATGCTTCCAGGATGTTCACACCGGTATTTTATTTTACAGAGCTATTACGCCTGGCATTTGAAGAAGACGGCTCACAAAAATGGTTTAGAAAGCATATTACTGATCCTGTTGGGCTATTAAGGGAAAAAGGGTTATTAAATTAAACCTGATGGCTTCGTAAAAAATCTCTTTTGCTTACTTAGGACTTTTTACGAATCCGTCAAACCTGAGATCTGGGGGATTTAGGCTAAAAGGCAAAATCCATATGGAATCTTCTCTTAACACACCGGTCGGTAAAGTCATCGTGGTTGGCGGTGGCATCGGTGGTATACAATGTGCGCTCGATTTGGCGGACACAGGTTTTTATGTATATCTTTTGGAAAAATCTCATACTCTTGGTGGGGCCATGGCGCGACTGGACAAGACTTTCCCTACCAATGATTGTTCCATCTGCATGTTTTCTCCCAAACTGGTTCAGGTCGCAGGTCACGCGAATATTGAAATTATTATTAACAGCCGTTTACTGGATCTGCAAGGGGAGCCCGGCAGCTTTCTTGCTCAGATTGAAAAACAACCACCATATGTCAATGAAGAAAAATGTATTGCTTGTGGTCAATGTGCGGAAAAATGTCCCAAGGAGGTTCCTGATCCGTTTAATGGGGAATTAGGAATGCGAAAGGCTGCTTTCCTGACGTTTCCCCAGGCAGTTCCTTTAAAGTATGCATTGGATGATAAACATTGCCTGTATTTACTCAAAAAGAAATGCGGCATATGTAAAAAAATATGCCCCCCCCAGGCGATTGAATTTGATCAACAACCTGAAATGATAAACATTCATGCCGGTGCAGTTGTGCTTTCCGCCGGATTTGAACTGGCTTTAACAGCTAAGCATGGTGAATTCGGTTATGGCAGATATCAAAACGTTGTCACGTCCTTGCAATATGAGCGCATATTATCAGCAACAGGTCCGTACAGCGGGCACATCCGGCGGCCATCGGACGGTGGGTTCCAAAAAAAGTCGCCTGGATTCAATGTGTAATGTCTCGTGATGCGGCCCGAAACAGGCCCTTTTGCTCATCGGTGTGCTGTATGCATGCTGCAAAACAGGCCGTATTGACTCGCAGCCATGAACCGGAAACAGAAACGACGATTTATTTTTTGGATATTTGCGCGCAAGGCAAAGGTTTTGATGACTATGTTGATCGTGCGAGGATACGGCATGGTGTTAAGTACAGACGGTCCATGATTTCCCAGGTCTATCTGAATCCTGAAAATGATAATTTGATAATTGAGACCTTTGATCATCATTTAAATTGCAATAAGGAAGAAGAATATGGCTTGGTGGTCCTATCCAGCGGTTTCAAGCCTTCAGAGGATTTTTCAGAGCTTGCCCGGCGATTGGGTATCGTCACGAATCCTTACGGATTTTTAACCACTGAATTTGATGAACCGGTATCCACTTCCCGACCGGGTGTCTACGTATGCGGCGGCGTTGAATCTCCAAAAGATATTCCCGAAACGGTAATCCAGGCCGGTGCTGCGGCCGCCGGGGCTTCCGTCTTAATTAGTGCCGCGAGAAATTCCGAAATAATCGTTGATGAAATACCTGAGGAAAAACCCATCGATTCAACGCCCCGTGTTGGGGTTTTCGTGTGTCATTGCGGAACCAATATCGCCGGTGTTGTGGATATTCCCAAAGTCTTGGATTATGCAAAAAAACTTCCGAACGTGGTATTTGCGGCGGATTTTTTATTTGCATGTTCCACAGACACCCAGCAATCAATTGTTGAATTGATTCAAGAGCACCGTCTCAACCGTGTCGTGGTGGCAGCATGCTCCCCGAAAACACATGAACCGCTGTTTCAAGATACGCTACGTGAAGCAGGTTTAAACCCCTATTTATTTGAGCTGGCAAATATTCGAGACCAATGTTCTTGGGTCCATGGAAGTGATCCTGGAAAAGCCACCGAGAAATCCAAGAACCTTATCCGTGCAAGTGTGGCCCGGGCGATAAATCTGGAACCCCTAAAAGGCAGCGTATTTCAGGTGGAAAATGATGGGCTGATTATCGGAGGAGGTTTGGCCGGTATGACCGCAGCACTGACCATTGCCGACCAGGGATTTCACGTACACCTTGTGGAGAAAAATGACAGGCTTGGCGGTTTTGCCAGGAACCTCACATCCACGCTGGAAGGCAATTCTCCCGGAAGATTAATCCGCTACTTAGAAGAAAGAGTCACCAATCATCCGAAAATTTCCATTTATTTGAAAAGCCGGCTTGTTTCCCATGCCGGACATCTGGGAGCTTTCAATGGAACCGTTCAAGGCGAAGACGGTACCCAAGATGTCCGATACGGCACCGTGGTGGCTACCGGCGGTCAACCCTATCAGCCTGATGAATATCTTTACGGCTCTGATGAGCGGACCATCACCCAGGTAGAATTTTCAAAACGTCTTATGAAAAACCCGGTCTGGGCATCTAAGCTCAACCGTGTTGTGATGATCCAGTGCGTCGGATCACGAAACCAGGATTTTCCCTATTGCAGCAGAGTCTGTTGTTCCGCTGCCGTGAAAAATAGTTTAAAACTGAAAGAGATGAATTCTGATGCCCAAGTCATTGTTTTGTATCGTGATTTAAGAACCTATGGATTCAAAGAGCTGTATTATTTAAAAGCACGACAAAACGGTGTTCTCTTTTTCCGGTATATTCCTGAAGAAAAGCCACGGGTTCATGATGATAGCGGCAAATTGATCGTTGATTTCACCGATCGAAGTTCGCATCAGGATTTTAGTGTTGAGCCAGACCTGGTGGTTTTGAGTTCCGGAATTCGACCTGATGAAGGTGCGAAACAGATAGCCAGCCTACTTAAACTGCCGCTCACCAATGAGGGTTTTTTTCTTGAAGCTAACGTAAAATTAAGGCCTGTAGAGTTTGCAACACCCGGAATTTTCATGGCCGGAACAGCTCAAAGTCCAAGATTTATTGAAGAAAATATTACTATGGCCAAAAGCGCAGGACAGCAGGCTTTGAAGATTCTGTGTAAAAAGGAAATGACGACTTACGCGGCAGTAGCCGAAGTGAACCCTGATCAATGCGCCGCATGTCTGACCTGCTTCCGAATATGCCCTTTTGATGCGCCATTCATCAATGAAGAAGGGGTATCACAAATTCCTCCGTCTGCATGCATGGGATGCGGAATTTGTGCTTCAGAATGTCCCTCAAGAGCAATTATATTAAAGCACTGCACCGATGACCAGATATTATCAAAAATCGATGCCTTATTGGAGTCGGCTCTCTCTTACTAATCCGAGCGTTTTGATTTAGACATGGAGCGTCTTCCCCCTTATCACATCTTTGTTAGTCCGGTTTCATTTTTTGCTGAAACATACATTGAAAAATCGAATCATGGATTTAAATGTTGCAGTGAGCGTGTAACTTGCCGAAAATTAAAAATATTTGCGTTAGCAAATTTATAAATAGGCGGTTGACTTCCGTTGCAGGTTATGGTTAACTGTATATCAGTTTGGTGAAAAATTCTGGCACCTGTATGCTTTTGTGCATACGAATTTTTGATACAAGACCCGTTGTTTTTACACCTGTTTTTCTAAAAGCAATTTCTTAGTAGCTAAAAATGGTCAGCCAACAGCCCACTGTTTTCAATAAGAGGTGGTGCGGCATGCGCACAGATGTTGAAGAAAAAATCTTAATAAAAGCAATTGATGCGTTCAAAAGAAGGCTCATTGTTGTTTCTCCGCAATTTAAAATCTTGGCCTCCAACTGCCAGACTAATGGAATGAAATATTCTGAAATTATTGGAAAATACTGCTATAAAGTATTTTATGACCGTTCTACTCCCTGTGAAAATTGTGCGGTTGAAGCGTCTATAGAAAAAGGCAAGCATGGATTTTGATATCCCAACTCGGGGCGGACTTGAAGAAAAGCTGCAGTGGACCAGGACCAATGCATTTTTACGAAATCTCATCCATAGCGCTGTGGACGGCATTATTGCAGCAGATATAAAAGGCAAAATCCTAACCTTCAACATTGTGGCAACGGAGGTCTTTGGCTACACCAAGAATGAAGCACTCACTAATCTTAATGTCAGGGATATTTACCCCAATAACAAAGCGTTTGAGGTTATGCGACTGCTTAGGAGTGAGGAATACGGCGGCAAAGGGAAACTAAGATCGTACCAGACAGACGTCATCGGCAAAAACGGAAAAATCATTCCCATCAGCCTGAATGCAGCTATCATTTATGAAGAAGGGCGAGAAGTGGCAACCATCGGTTTTTTTCATGATATGCGCGAGGAACTTCGAATTAAAAATGTGCTGGAAAAGACCCATATCCAGCTCATGCAGGCGGAAAAGATGTCTTCTCTCGGCAAACTGGCCGCAGATGTAGCCCACCAATTAAACAACCCCCTGGCAGGAATTACTCTATTTGCTAAACTTATCATGGAAGAATATGACCTGGAAGAGGGGGTTAAAGAAGACTTGAGCCGGATCCTGAAAGACGCCAAAAGATGCCTTGATATTGTAAAAGAACTGCTGGAGTTTACTCGACAAACCGGCCATTTAATGCGACCCCACGACGTCAACAAGGCGATTTCCCGGACCCTGTTTTTACTCGAAAGCCAAGCCTTGTTCCAGAATATAGATATAGAAAAAGACCTGGGCTTTTCACTCCCCTTTGTTCAGGCCGATATCCAGCAACTGAAGCATTTATTTATGAATATTATTCTCAATGCCGTTCATGTCATGGAGGGAAAGGGGAAGCTTACAGTGAAAAGCTACCTCTTACCGGACAGCAATAGGGTCTGCATAGAGATATCCGACACGGGCCCGGGAATATCTGAAGACATTCTTCCCTACATATTCGAACCATTTTTCACCACCAAGGAAGAGGGTGAGGGGACCGGTCTGGGTCTCAGTATGGTTTACGACATTGTAGAAAATCATGGCGGTAATATTAAAGCCAGAAGCAAGCCCGGAGAAGGCACGACATTTATCGTTGAGTTTCCCATTACGGCAAAGGCCAA
Organism: Desulfobacteraceae bacterium; assembly: GCA_030604635.1. Lineage (GTDB taxonomy): Bacteria > Desulfobacterota > Desulfobacteria > Desulfobacterales > UBA11574 > JAUVVL01. The sequence continues at coordinate 5,874 of JAUVVL010000098.1, read as the reverse complement.
CGGAGGAGATGAAAGTGAAGAATAGAGTTGACGCCATACGTGTATTGGTTGTGGATGATGAGCAGAATATCCGTGATGGATTTGAGAGGATTCTGACCCGAATCGGTTGTCAGGTTCTCAAGGCGTCTCGTGGAGATAAGGCTTTGGAGATTCTGGAAAAGGAAGGAGCAGCCATTGTTCTTCTCGATTTGAAGATGCCCGGCATGGATGGAATGGAGGTTCTCGTGCGAATTCGGAAACTTGATGAATCGATTCTGGTAATCGTGGTCACCGGATATGCTACGGTAGAAACAGCTACCGAGGCCATGAAACTTGGTGCCTATGATTTTATCTCGAAACGCTTTGAGCCGGATCAGCTGCGCATTGTAATTAATCGCGCATGGGAAAAAATTCGTCTCACTCAGCAGGCTGAAAGGCTTGAAGAAAAAAAAAGAAGAACCCTGTCTGATCTGGACACTGAAAATAGCCGCCTCCATACCATTATGGAGTACCTTCCGAACGGTGTGGTGGTGACCAATGCCCGTGGTCAGGTAGTTCTGATGAATCCGGCCTTCAGACAGCTTCTAGATCTCGACTCCGGTCTGAAACCGGGAGGCCCAATAGAGGACTATGTTCCGGATAAAGACATTTGCAATCTTGTGATGGAGATCTCACAAGGAAAACATGTGTTTTACGACGATATTCCCGACTATGAGTTCGCCCCTTCAGATGAAAAATATCTTCTGGCAAAGGGGCAACCGGTCCTTGGCGAAAGAAAAGAATGCCTGGGAGCGGTGATAAATGTCGTGGACATTTCAGCCATGAAAGTCTTGGATCAGCTTAAATCCGAATTCGTGGTAAAGGTTTCTCACGAATTGCGATCACCGCTTTCAACCATCCATGAACAGCTTGCTTTGGTAATCAGAGACATGGTGGGAGAAGTATCCGAGTATGACCAGCATATTCTTGTTCGTGCCAGGGAGAAGACCAAGGGGTTGATTTCTCTCATCGGTGATCTGCTTGACCTCTCTCGTATCGAGGAAGGGCTTATCTGCCATGAGCCAAAACCGGTCCAGATCGAAGAAGTTTTGAAAAACATTGTAGATTTTCTTAAGACCCGGGCAGAGGGTAAAGGCCAGACCCTTACCCTGGCACTTCCCAGAGGTCCTCTTCCCAAACTCACAGCCGATCCCCTTGCTTTGGAAAGCATTTTCGGGAACCTGATTACCAATGCCATCAATTACACCCAGGACGGCGGAAAAATCAAAATAAAAGTTGACATGGCCGGAATCAACGTGCGCGTTAAAGTTACTGATAATGGATTCGGGATAGAAGATAGATATCTGGATAAGATTTTTGAAAGATTCTATAGGGTTAAGGACGAAAAGACGAGATACATCACCGGTACAGGGCTTGGACTTCCAATAGTAAAGGGGCTCGTTGATTCCATGGGGGGTCTCATCGATATAGAGAGCACGCCTGGCAAGGGCACCGTTTTCACGATTCTTTTCCCGACTGAAGTCTGATTTATCGTCATGAGATTATTTAGAGTTTCGGATTTAATGCCGGGAAAAAACTATTATTTTACAACAAAGACGCAAATTTCACAAATTTTCGTTAATAACCTTCAAGAACTCTTCCGAGGGGACTTGAATACCTGTCCAGAGGGCAAAGGTTCGCTTGGCCTGATTTGCAAGTGTAGAAAGACCATCCATAAAGCGGATACCATTGCGTAGAGCCATGTCCTGCGAAAAATATTGACTGCGTCCATAATTAAGGTCAAGCACCAATTCGCAATCTTGCACCTCGAGCCTTTCCATTAGGGCAGCCAATTCCGGCGACTCATCAGTGCTGGAAACAGAAGTGGTGTTTACTACCAGGTTCACCGCTAAAGGTTGGTCCGGCAAAGTGTTAATGAGCCTTGCTTCTCCACTAAAGCGATTGACAATTTGCCGAGTTTTTTCTTCGTTGCGGCCGGCAACAATTATAGAATTTGTTCGCAGCCAGTTTAAAATAAACACAACTGCCTTGGCTGCCCCGCCTGTCCCGAAAACAAGAGCCGACTTGCCATCAGCATCAAACCCTGCGTCATTCAAGGAATCCATGAAGCCGATTGCATTGGTATTATAGCCTTTGAGTTCATCGCCGTTGCGGATTATGGTGTTGATTGCACCGATAATATTCGCCCCTTCTGATAAGATATCTAAATGCGGTATAACCGCCTCCTTATAAGGGATTGTGACATTCGCACCAGCAATGTTTAAAACTCTAATGCTATGCAAAGCCGGTCCAATCTGATCCGGCGCAACTTTAAACTGTACGTAAGCTCCCTTTATCCCATCCGCTTCATTAATGCCGAAAATATAATATAGCCGGTGATTTTGAATGAAAGACCCGTTGGTCACCTAAAATACAATAAATTTGCATTTGAAATTTAAATTATGGGATAACCCTCTATTTCTTACTATTCGAGAAGTTTCTTAATACTTTCAGTTAACTCTTCCGCGGAGGCCGGTTTGGCAATATAGTCGTCAGCCTCGGTGTTCATTCCATCGGCATGGGAATAGCGGGTAGAGGAAACATGAGAACCAACGGCAGTCAGCAGAATGACAGGAATATCTGCATATTTCTCATCTGCTTTCAACTTCTTACATACTTGATATCCGTCCATTTCAGGCATCATGACATCCAGGACAATAGCGTCCGGCGGGTTTGCGTGGACCTTTTCCAGACCTTCAGCGCCACTGTAGGCAAGTTCAACCTCGTAACCTTCCTTCTCCAGATTCAACTGAACAATGGCACAGAAATCAGGTTCGTCATCCACTACCAGAATCCTCTTTTTTGCACTCATCATTATCCTCCTTTATCTTTTAGTAGATTTTCAGATTTAGTATTAATTTAGCTTTTTGAAAAACGTGTTCCACAAGCATTCAGGTGATCCGGCTTAAAACCGGATTATCTGAATGCGATAATGTTTTCAAAGGGCTAAAATGTTACCAGATTTATAATTTAATGTGTTAGTGCGTGATTATTTGTAATTGTGTTTTCTGCGATCAAAACATCCGCGGTCAATCCACGCTCGGCCTGGGATAGAGGCCGGATTTTTTTACAATCTCAGGAACCATCTCCTCCCATTCAATGGCCATAACATGAAACCCGTGAACCCCTTCCACTTCTTTGAGGCGCTGAATCTGCTCAATGCAGATTTTGATACCTTCCTCCGGCTGTTTTTCCTTTGGCGTATCTGCCATTCTTTTTACCACCTCATCCGGCACGTCCATACCGGGGACCCTTTTCTTCATGTATCGGGCCATACCGGCCGTTTTAAAAGGAGTCACTCCTGCCAGAATATAGACTTTTTCAAGTAATCCACGATCACCGGCCATCTTCAACCAGAGCTCGAATTTATCCATGTTGTATATACACTGGGACTGGATGAACTCGACCCCGGCGGCAATTTTTTTGGCCAATCGGGGAACGCGAATCTCAAACGGGTCGGCAAAGGGGTTGGCTGCAGCCCCCACAAACATATTCGGTGGACGCTCGATATCCCCGCCTCCCAGAAACTTTCCCTCATCCCGCATGTGTCTGACAGCCTGAATCAATTGCATGGAGTCAAGATCATGAACATTCTGTCCTTGGGCGCAGTCTCCGAAGCTCTGGTGGTCTCCGGAAAGACAGAGGATGTTGTGTATGTCATATGAAGCCGCCCCCAAAATATCGCTCTGCAATGCGATGCGGTTCCGATCGCGGGTAACCATCTGAAGTATCGGCTCCAGCCCCATTAGTTTAAGGTGGATACAGGCGGCCAGGCTGCACATGCGTGTTACGGATGTCTGGTTGTCAGTTATATTGATAGCATCAACGTAATCCTTGATCATTTCCGCTTTTTTAGTAATGACTTCCGGGTCACTTCCCCGTGGAGGGCCGCACTCTGAAGTAACTGCAAGGTGGCCGGCGGCAAGTATCTTCTCCAGTTTACTAAGTGTTTTTAATTTCATTGCTGCACATCCTCCCTGACAACTTTTCGGGGCCCCCCGGCTCTCTCGAAGGACCAGTCTTTCAAAGGAATAAGATTTTCATAGTCATCGAATCTGTCCAGTGCCTTCAGGCGATCGACAATCAATTGCCAGGCACAGTCAATTTCATTGTGAATTTCGCATTTACCTTTTGTTGAGCCACCGCACGGGCCGTTAAACACCCGTTTTGCACACCGGGAGACCGGGCAAATTCCCCCGGTACGTGCCAGAATACACTGGCCGCAAGCTTGGCACCTTTCAGTCCAGAGACCACGTTCTTCGGTAACTCCCAGAAAACAGGTATTCACACCGGGATAGACAGGGGTGGATTGGTATTTCTCGGCCATGAACTGGACGCCAACACCACAGGCAAGAGAAACGACAGCGTCATACTGATCCATCACATCACGAATTTCTTCAAGATATTCATGATCACATTGCCGTTCCAAAGTCTTTTCATCTATTTTGACCTCCTTCCCCTGGTTGAGGAAATACATCCTCAGGGCCGAAGCCAGAATGCCTACCTCCTTTTTTCCTCCTGCCTCGCAGACCGTGACGCATTCGTTGCAACCTAAGATGAGGATTTTTTCATCATCCTTGATTTCCTCAATAATCTCCTCAATCGGCTTTTTATCTGCGACAATCATAAAACCTCACTTTCGTTGTAAATTAAAGATCATCAATTGTTTCAGGCCGCTTTCTTCTTGGCCAGTTTAATGGGATTGGGACCCAATTTTCGGATTTTTTCATCCATTTCAACAGCGATCTGAGCAAAACGCGGACCTTCACTTGATGAAAGGTTATACATTTGTGCCCTTTCTCCGCCAATGTTAATTGTATCAAGTATTTTCTGAACCTGTTCAACCCGTTTGTGTGCTCTGAAGTTGCCGTTATTAAAATGGCAATCACCTTCCATACATCCCACTACATATACTCCGTCCGCTCCCTTTTCAAAGGCACGCAGGATATAAAGGGCATCCACCTTGCCGGTACATGGGACGAGAATGATTTGAATATTTGACGGGTATTGTAATCGCATGGAACCTGCCAGGTCCGCAGCAGTATACCCTCAGAAATTGCAGCAAAACGATATGATGATCGGTTCAAAATCTTCCTTCATAAAACCCCCTTTTAATTGAAGATTTTCAAAAGATGAATTTAATCTTCAATCTTCAACTCTACATGACGCCATCGAGCAAAGCTTCAACTTTGCTCAGGATTTGATCGTCTTCGTACCAACTTAATTCAATCGCCTTTGCCGGACACTCAGCCGCACAGACACCACACCCTTGACACAAAGCCACATCGATTTCACTTACGCCGTCTTCATTGATTCTCGGTACACTATAAGGACAAGACCGGACGCATATGAGGCATGAGGCACATAGGTCTTCCTCTACCTTGGCCGTTACTGCCGATAATGTTAGATGGGACCGGGATAGAAAAGTAATGGCCCTTGAGGCCGATGCAAAAGCTTGTGAGATCGATTCTGACAAAAGTTTGGGGCTATGAGCTGTCCCACAAACAAAAATTCCTTCCGTGGCCATGTCGACAGGTCTTAACTTGACGTGAGCTTCCATAAAATGACCTTCCGGTGTTCTGGCCAGTTTGACAATAGAAGCGAGTTCTTCTGTGTCTTCAGCCACCATTCCTGCACTTAAAGCCAGAAGGTCGGCACTAAGCCGGAGGCGACGTACCAGAACATGATCCTTGAAGGTTACTATCACACCTTCTTCAGATGATTCCACAACAGGAAGATCATCTGGACTATACCTGAAAAACATAACCCCTTGGCGTCTAGCCTCGGTGTAATATTCCTCAAGAAATCCGTATGTCCTCATATCCCGGTAAAGAATAAAGATTTGTGCATCCGGAT
>JAUVVL010000019.1 GCA_030604635.1 Desulfobacteraceae bacterium | reverse complement strand
TATCTTTCCAAGACTTTTTGGTTTCAGGTTTCAGTGTTCAGGTGTCAGCTAATTCGTTTCTTACTACTGACACCTGAAACCTGACACCCGAAACCCGATTGCGAGGTTTTCGCTCAAAAATAAATAAATTAATGGGTGAGAACCATTTTAACAAATCGGTAATGCTCCCATAATCACCTTCATCACACAATAACCGCTGAAGATGCTTCCTCCAGCGTAGTTATACCTTCTGTCACCTTTATAGCAGCATCTTCCTTCAGTGTAGTAAGCTTACCCGCCTGATGGGCTACCCGCGATATTTCCTGGGACGATTTTCTATTTAAAATCATGTCCTGGACCGTTTCATCGATGATAAGAACCTCGTATATACCGGTTCGCCCCTTATAACCCTTGTCCATACAATTGAAACAACCTGACCCCTGCAAAAAGTTGGCTTCTTCAATATTCTCCAGCCCCCAATACTCCAGTGCAGCCTTGGGCGGCACATAGGGCTTCTTGCAATACTCGCATACCTTCCTGACCAGACGCTGTGCAATCGATAACAACATGACGGAAGAAACAAGAAACGGCTCGATTCCCATATCAATCAACCGGGTGATGGCACCGGCAGCGTCATTGGTGTGTACCGTACTCAAAACTCTGTGGCCGGTCAGGGCTGCCTGAACTGAGACAGAGGCCGTTTCAGGATCACGGATCTCACCCACCATAATTACATCCGGATCCTGACGCATTACGGATCTGAGTCCACTAGCAAAGGTCATGCCCGCCCTTCTATTAAACTGGATCTGTCTTATCTTATCAAGCCTGTATTCCACAGGATCTTCCAGAGTGATGATGTTGATATCCGGTCGATTGATTCTCTTTATAATGGAATATAAACTGGTGCTCTTACCGCTTCCGGTTGGTCCGGTACTCAGAATCATTCCATAAGGCTTGTCGATCATGCTTTCGACTTTTTCCCTGTCACCTTCGCTCATGCCGAGGCTCTCGAGAGAGTAGACGCCGCCACTGGTATCAAGGAGGCGAAGGACCATGTTTTCACCATAAATGGTGGGCATGGTGGATGCCCTGATATTGATCTCCTTGTTAGCCATCTTGATGGTAAACCTTCCATCCTGGGGAATTCTTGAAATTGCGATATCCATATTAGCCAGGATCTTTAACCTGGAAATAACCAGCATGACCATCGATTTTGGCGGGCCCGGCACCTCATGGAGCTTGCCGTCCACCCGAAATCGTACTTGTACATAATCCCTTTCAGGACTGATATGCACATCGCTGGCGCCTTCACGTACTGCCTGGGATAGAATAGAATTAACCAGACGAACAACAGGAGCCTCTTCAGCCATATCCTGCAGGGAACCCACCTCAATATCCTCGGTTAACGTCGTCTTTTCGTCATCGTCGGCCCTTTCATATTCCATCTCATCCAGGACGCCGCCGATTCCCACGTACGAGCCGTAAAGGCTGCCGATCAGGTGGTTGAGTTCCTGATCCGTACAAATCACACCCTCAACCTCTGTATTGGCATAGACCTCAATTATATCCAGAGCATTGATGTCCATGGGATCAGTCATGGCTACGGTTAGCAGGAATTTGCTTTTGTTAAGGGGAACCATCTGATATTTTTGGGCCATTTCAACCGGAATAACCTCTGCAAGGCTTATATCAATGGGATATTCATTCGGGAGGTATTTTTTGAGCCTCATCTGCTTGGATACCACGTCTACAATCTGTGCGCCACTGACGACCCCCTCCCGTACCAGGTACTGCCCCAATTTCATTTTACTCTTCTTGTGAGCGACCACAGCCTTGATGAGCTGCTCATCCGTCAACAGACCGCTATTTACGAGCATTTCTCCGAGTTTCATTTTGTTCCTCGATTCTTTATGCTTACAACAAGTTGTCTCTCACCGCCTCCGACCCAATAAAAAAGGATCGGCATAAAAAACAATATCCTTATCCCACACAGACAAAACCTTTCCACCCGTGGCCAGCGACGGGGGCAGCTTTTTCAGTTTGGCCAAGGCAGAAGTTTCATCAAAGAAGTATCCTTTTAAAAGTACGGCGAATTTCAAGCCCGATATGCTGCTCCAGTAAGGAATTATTCGTATTGGCGGGGCATTTCTGGGATATGCCCTCAATACATTGATTGCCTCTTCAAGCCTGTCTTTCTCTTCGAGACTTACCCACCAGACCTCCATCGGTAAAGGCTTAACCGTCGCGGGAATAGCCGGGACTGAAATTAAGCGGCCGGCCTCAACATAATTTGGATTTTTTATGAAAGGGTTTGCATGTGTCAAAATTTTCAGGTGCTTATAGTCAAAAACACCATAAACATCTTCAATCAACCCCCACAACGTTCCCCTGTGCCTTAAGGCCACTAGTCCCAGCACCAGAGGTAATTTTTTTTCAAAATTGGGCGTTTCAATTGAAGTTTCCGTTGCGGTTGCAATAACCGGACTTTGTCCTGTTTCAGGCAATTCCTCAATTTCTGTTGGTTCGTCGGAAATTATCTGAGCAGGCTGAGCCGTTCCTTTCTGTAATTCTGGAAAGTCAGTATCTTTTTGAACTGCCGGGGACTTAATCTCTGGTTCCTTATTTTGAACACTCGCCGCTATCAGCCCTTCGGGTTCCAATTCCGCCGGCATTTTCAAACTCTCCGGAACAACCGGACTTTGTCCTGTTTCAGGCAATTCCTCAATTTCAGTTGGTTTGTCCGAAATTATCTGAGCAGGCTGAACCGCTCCTTTATCTGATTCGGCAAGTTCAGCATCCTCTTGAGCTGCCGGAGGCTTAATCTCTTGCTCCTTATTTTGAACACTCGCCGTTATCAGCCCTTCGGGTTTCCACGCCGCCGGTATTTTCAAACTCTCCAGTGCTATTCCGGCCGTGAGTGCCACAACTAACAAACCGACAAGCGCTGCTATTGAAACCCAGCGCCATTTTTTCCTCGATTCGGGAAAGTCCCTCTTAACACATGAACGTACCATGAACCAGCCGATCCTGGACCGATTCTGTATAATCATCGTCAGAATGGTTCGATGACAAAGGTTGATGATTTTGCGCGGGTATCCTCCGGTGGAAATGTATATGGCCCATAAGGCCGGATAACTGAAAAGGATCGGCGTTTTCGCTTCCGCACTCGACTGCTTTAGCCGGAATTGGATCATCAGCCTCGTATCCCTGAAATCCAATGGTTCCAACAAATGATAGAGATTAATCCGATCTGCTAAATTGGTATATTCTTCGAGAACCTTATCAAATTCCTTTTGAGCAAAAATGGCTATTTGAAGTAACTTATATTCATTGGTTTCATAGTTAAGAAATTCACGCAGAATTTCGAGACAGAAAACAGGGATCTTTTGCCCTTCGTCGATAATGAGGACAACCGTCTTTTTCTCATCCACGCCTCTGCGAAAGATATACTGTTTAATGATCTCTTTTAACTGCCAGTCATCGGCATCGCTTGAAGCTTTAACGCCCTCAAACATTTCAGCTACTGTGGCCAGAAATTCTGAAGGGCTCTTGAAATAAGGATCAAGTATGAGATGGGTTTCAACCTTGTCCTCCGTGGCAAAACTGCGAATAAGCTGCCGGCAGAGAGTAGTTTTACCGGTGCCCACATCACCGATAACCACATTCAAGCCCCGGCGCAGACGTATAGAAAGCTCTAATTTTTGGAGACATCCGAAGTGCTGGCGTGACTGGTAGAAATACTCGGGATCAGGCGAGTTTGAAAAAGGTTCTTTGTTTAAATTAAGGATACTGAAGTAATCCATTTTTTCATATAAAAGTGTTTATAATCTTTTGGTGGCACGATTCCCTTATTGCAGCGTTACTTCAGGGTCGAGCAGTGGCTTTGTTGGTACTGGTTTTTCTATCGCCTCATCCTGAGGCCCGGCCAGCACCTGCTCCTTGAGAATATGCGGCGTAATGAATATGAGTACGTCATCCATTTCAGTTTTTTTGCTTGTACCCTTGAAAAAATAGCCTAATAAGGGGATTTTACTTAACACGGGAACACCCGATTCTGAATCATCAACCTTCTCCTTGTTCAACCCACCGATGACTGTAGTCTGCCCGTCAAGAAGTATCACGTTGGTTTCAGCTCTTTTGGTGCTTATAGCGGGCTGCCCCGCCACGGCATTGGCAAAATCGAGCTCATCTTTCGTGGTTTTGATATTCAGTTTAAGCGTATCCCCTCCGATCACATGCGGGGTCACCTCCAAACTGAGAACCGCTTTTTTATATTCTATTTTAACTTCGCCATCCTCGACTGTTTGGTAAGGAACCTCCTTACCGCTCTCAATTATAGCCTTCTGGTTATCAAGGGTTGTGATGGAAGGGCTGGAAAGGATATTTACTTTGCCTTCATTCTGAAGGGCTGAAAGTTGGACCGAAAGAAGACTTTTTCCTAAGTCTTCAGCAACGTAGCCCAGCGTCAGCCCGGTTCCACCTAAAAGGGCGGGAAAATTGACAACATTACCTGTGGTGGGATCAATCCCCGTTGCAAGAGTACCCCCGGTTACACCAGTGGTATTTGCTCCGGGGGTAATCCATTGGCTCACCCCGCCCCCGGATGAAATTTTATACAGGCCTCCCCACTGGACCCCGAGTTCGCGGGCAGTGCTCCGGGTGGCTTCGACAATATTGGCCTCTATCAGGATCTGGGGAGTCGGCCGGTCCAGCTCTTCAATCAAGGGAATCATACTTATGATATCGTCCCGGGGCGCCTGGATGATCAGCGAATTGGTGTGTTCATCCACCGTAATCGATCCGATCGGTTTCCCCTCCTTGGTTTTGGTAAAAAACACCGAAAGACACTCCTTGAGGCTTTTTGCATCCGCGTAGTTGACCTGGAATACTCTGATTATGGGCGGTTCCACTAATTTAAAATCTCTCTTCTGAGCCTGTCTTTTCAGGTCCTGCTCCATATCTTCCGCGGTCATGATACGGATGATGTCCCCTTCCCACGCAAAAGAAAGGCCATTTGTGCGCAGGATACCGCGAAATACCTGATCCCAGGGCGCATTCTTTATATTGACATCGGCTTTTCCTTTTACCCTTTCATTGATCATAATATTCTGATCAGCAGCTCTGGCCAGAGTGCGGATAAGCACGGCCACGTCGACACCGTACATCTTCATGGTTACCTTTCTGGCGGGAAGAGCCTTTTCCGGCCTGGGCTTTATCTTTTCCCCCGGCAATGCACCCTTTTTCCGTAAAATGTCAACAACGCGCCTTTTGGCTGAAGGGGAATATCCTCTCGATTTTTCAGCCCTCATCTTCCACTTTTCAAAGAACGTATCTTTTGTTACGCTCTTTTTGCCGGCACATCCAGGGAGCAGCGTAAAAAGAAAGATAATAATAAACAACCCCGGTATGACTTTATAATAATGTTTTCTATTCATATCATTTTCACCCCAATCTGTGCCATCCATAAAAACAGTGTTAGTAAAGAATCCGGCCCCAAAGGACCTGACTTTGGATTAACCCTGAAAGGGGCTATTTATCACAAAACCGATAAGTGTGAAGTGACTAACCTGTCGAGAGCTTGTCGAGAGCCTCAAAGTCGAACGGCCTCTGGTCGAACGAAGTGATCTAAAGTGCCTAAACCTGCCCGCCGGCCGGCAGGCGGGGTTCCGGAGTCGCTCCTGCCCGCCATCGCGAGTCGACTCAATGCCCTTCGTCCTTTTGTTGTCTCGCTCAGGCGAGGCGGGCGGGTCGCTCCGGCTTTTATATAGAGTGGCAGTATTCCTTAATTTTAGGCACTTTAGATCACTTTAGTCACTTCACACTTAATTGGATAGACAGATTCTTTGCCAGAAAAAGGACAAATTTTCCAAATAAGTGTCTAAGGAGGAATAACAGTATGAAAGATACTGAGCCAAAAAAGGCTCTTCAAATCGATGAAGACGAGAAGTTGCTGCCCCTTGTTCTTGAAATCATGCCGGGACATGCCTCCGAGGGGTTAATCGACATATATGAGCCTGGCAGCCACGAGGGCAAATCACTCCGCAAACTGTGTGACCGAATGTTAAACAGAAAGAATTTGAGTATAGAGGAACAGTTAATTGTCGAAGATGTAACCAGGCAACTGGAAGGCGGAAAGCTGCTGTGCCGGGGGCAAGAAATCGAAGGTACAGCTTTGGAATACGCAATATCGGAAGAAACAGAGGCAGGCGAAAAATATTTGTATGTGCCGATTCGAGCAATTAAACCTCAAGAAGGTGGAAATTACGGGTCAGTACTGGGGGAGTTAAATAATGAGGCAATTGTTGGATTCTGGTCTGGAACTTTTAATAGAATCAGGTTACATATATTTACCTCTTTTGCTTGATCCGGATATTGTAACTGAGATGCAAGCACCCTTAAGGTCTGAAAGACTACCAACAATTTCAGGCCCTTCAGAGTCGAAAGCCGTTATTGAAGTCCAGGGCAAGCACTTCGCTAAAACTTTAAGCATAGATTCCCTTCTGGATAATTACGAAAAAATCAACGCCTATGATTATAAACGGATTAGAAACGACTGCCTGAGGAAATATCAGCTTACTCGCGAAGTCGATGATATTTTTTTAGATGGAACGCTTCGAACAATTCTTTTCCGGGTAATGCCTTATTTTATCAAAAAAAACAGAGGGCTGCATCGAAACAAACTGAGCGATGAAGAAATCCTCGACCTTATCGGTGAAAAAATCAACATTCCCGGAAAATATTATAAAGAGGCAAAAGCATTTCAAGATTCTAAACCTCTCAAGGAAATCCTTAAAGGGCTGGAAAATCAAAAGCCTATCTTCAAACTACCCGAAAACGGACTGCATTCAGGCCAAAAGTTGCGCGACTGGCTCCACGAAGCCATCCACGCAAAAGTTTTGGCAAGCGAGCATAATCGTATAGCAGAGGCGCTGCAAGTACGAGAGCAGTTCAGTCAGGCAAAGCCGGAGCACATTGCAACACTTCTTTATATTGCAGATACCGGCTCCTTGGAGATAGATGGTTTCGGATTTACCAGAAACAACTCCTATCAAGGGGAATACCTTGTATATAAACGCACGGGAGATTACGTCCTTAAAGATTACTACGCGCGCAGCTACTTCTTTCCGGAATGCCGGGTGGCTGTTTCTACCTACTCGCCTTTTATGCCTTTTGTGATGGAAAAGTACAAACATCCATTTCTGATCGGCCATAAATCAGGTCAAGAAATTTGTATGAAGGATTTCGTACCCCCAGACGAGTTGACAGCAAAAAATGTCATCAGGGCCCTGGAAGAAGGCCTTACAGCCTTATGTTATGGCTACGACGGTCGACGTCGCAACGGTTATCATAGCCTGGACAAAACGTGGGTCCATATACCCACAATAGATTTTGAAGACTACCGCATTTGAGGGAAATGAATTTATTACAGCACATAAAGAATAAAATGGCGCAGCAGAGCAAAAAACAGCCCTTAAGACGGAATGCTTTCAATACAATAAGTGGTCTTGTCCGCTGCTATGGACTGGATGATCGCTTCCTGCAAGCGCTCGATAAAGCAGTCGATTATCTGTCTGAAGAAAATTTAAAGTTAGTCCGGGGTAGATCAAAGGTGATGATTGAATTCCCATTGTTTTCTCTATTAACAAAAGAGGAATATAGTCTTACGATGGCAATTATAAGCAAAGTTGGTAATCCATATTTGCAATTCGTACAATCACCAGAGGAGATACTTTTATGTAAATTTCTATATAGTCTTAATCCAGCGCTCAGCCCTGAGCAACTGAGGCAATATCATTTTGAAACGCTTATATTGCATGAACGCGCCAGTACAGACAATATGAATACCTAACCTGGATATGCCAGAGCCTAAAAATATTTGCCACAAAGACACAAAATATATATTTATTATTCTTTCTTCGTGTCTTGGTGTCTTTGTGGCAATGAAAAAAGTTTTACCAAAAAAACACAATATTAAGAATCAAGAGACTAATCGGAAATGCTAAAAATGGATGGCGGAATATCAAAACAGAAGCAGGAACGCATAGAAGAGAAAATCGTACAAATGAGAGCGGGCCAGGAGTATGAAGCCGTACGAGAAATTATCGAGTTTGACAAAACCCCGGCTGATCTAAAAGCAGAGATGGACCGCTTCGTTATCGGGCAGGAACAGGGGAAAAAAATCATGTGTACGGCCATATCTTTCCACTACAGAAGGCTGGGCCAGGCACTTAAAAAAGGGATGGTTAAAAGCCACGGAGATATTGACATTGCGCTTCGAAATACAAGAACGCCCAAAGCCAACATAATGATCATCGGCCCTACCGGATGCGGCAAGACCTACACCAGCGAAACATCGTCAACCCTGGTGGGTGTATCCTTTGTTCATGAAGACATGACCAAGTTTAGCGAGGTCGGATACGTTGGACAAAACGCCAGTGATATCCTGGTGGATCTGCTTTTGGCAGCCGGCGGCAATCCGACTGTGGCCCAGATGGGAATCGTATATTTTGATGAGGTAGACAAGATCGCCACTGAAACAGTCGCTTATAAAGACGTATCCGGCAGAGGTGTGCAAAAGGGGCTGCTGCACATGGTCGACGGTTCGGATAACACCGTTCACATCGGCAAATAAAGGACCTCCCTGTCGACCAAACACGTCCTGTTCATTGCCGGAGGAGCTTTTGAAAACCTCGATACCATCGTCAAAAAACGGATGGCCCGCCAGGGTCTTGAAGGAAATTGGCAAGACTACCTGATGACAGATGATTTGGTTGACTTTGGTATGGAAAGACAGCTCATCGGTCGTTTTCCCGTAAGAGTGGTATATGATCAACTAACGACCCAGGATCTCAAGGACATTATGATCAAAAGCGCAGACAGTGCCCTGCTGGCGTATATCAATGATCTCAAAGCCTGGGGCATAGACCTGGAATTCACCGATGAAGCCTTAACCGAAATAGCACGGCATGCCGAGCAGGAGGGAACCGGAGCCCGCGGCCTTATAAGCGTTATCCACCGGGTGCTGTTAGAAGACATGTACCGGCTTCCCGGTAGCCATACCGGTGAATTCGTGGTAGATCAGAATTATGTGAAGGAACGCCTGGGATGAGATTTAAAAACCTTTCACAGTTGAAACGACCGGAACTGCTTACAATAACACTTGGAAGCCTGCCCCAGCACATATTGATGGCAGAGTATGCCAGGGATAAAGCGTTTAAAATCAGCGAACTGGTTCGCATGATTTTTGAAGAAAGTTTTGAATGGTACGGGTTTACGCTTGCGAACCAAGACCACCCTGAACTGATTGTGGATATCGGATTGCCGAAAAA
The DNA here is from genome assembly GCA_030604635.1 of Desulfobacteraceae bacterium. Taxonomy (GTDB): domain Bacteria; phylum Desulfobacterota; class Desulfobacteria; order Desulfobacterales; family UBA11574; genus JAUVVL01. Next base: position 13,971 of record JAUVVL010000019.1, on the reverse strand, counting down.
TGATATGAACCTTCAGGACTATACCACCCTTGGTTCTGAAGGGATCGCTGCATACCAGGAATCACTGGCAGAAGACGTGATTATCAATGGATGGATTCACTCTCATGGAGCTTTGAATTATAAGCATTTCTCACACACGGATGAAAAAAACCATCTTACCGTATTAGATTTTGTCGCTGCACGCACTAGAAGGCCGTTGACCAAAAAAGAAATCGCCATCCAGGACCTGGTTTTATTAGAAAAAGATCGGTTTGTTGAAAAGGATATGGAAAAAGGCAGCGTTTCCCTGATAACGGATGGACCGATTACAGAAGCCAAAATCATGGAAACCGTCTACGGCAGTTTCTGCTATAGCATTGTCATAGGTGATGAGGGGTGGCACGAGCAGGAAATTCATTACAAGGAAAGGGGAATTCTTTCAGGCCATACGACAGTAGGGAGCAAAGCAGCGGACATCGAATTTGTTGATACTGACAGGTCATTTTCCCGTAATGATATAAGTGCGTTAAGTGAGGATATCAAGGAGAAAATTAAACCCCACACCGATCCATCGCCGGAAGTAGTTGAGCGCATGTAAAAACCCAATTGAGTTAAAACTCAATTGGGTTTTATAAGTTGTTGGTTTTATTTATGATGCAGTTGATTCGAATAGCAATTAACGGATAACAGATAACTTTCAACACAGTCAGAGGTCTCTCAGTGGACGTCCATGTCCACATGATGACTCACACAATCCCAAACCCCCTTGGGATCACACTCACGGCAGTGGTAGTGCTCACCGTAAATAAGGTTGTGTTTGTAGTCAACGGCTTCATCTTTGCGCACTCTGGCCCCACAGTGCGCACAGTCAACATATTGAATGTCTTCTTTTTTCATAGTTCGGGACAGGGCCTTCTTAAAAGATTTCGAACGTAAGGTTTGATATTATTCATTCTTTTCCGGCTTGATTGGTTTATGCATCGGCAGCCCATACAACGTGTCGATAACATATTCACAGTTTTCAGGCCCTATCTCTGCCACCTCGCGCCGGAATTTAGCGCAAATCTCCAATCCTTTCTCTTTGGCACCCGGAGGAAAGCCTTCCTCATCGGACAGATACCGCTTCTCAAGCTCGTCGATCTTTTTCATGAACTCTTCATAGGTGATTTCTTCTATTGCCATTTATACTCCCTTACTTTCCAGACCTTAGGTTTATCAGGTAGTTGCGGTTAGTTTTAAGGTTTGTTCACTCTTATCTGTCGGTAACAAGCCGAAAAATCATTCAGAAGCTTTCAATCCGTTTTCAACTTCCTCTACGGATTTTCTGGCATTTGCAATTAAATCATAAAAAGTGTCTGATTGAAAGGTATCAATACCGCCACATCCCATGCTGGCGGTTTTGTCAAAAACATGCTCTTTATCAATGTGGGTTATCAGAGCTTTTGCAGCCTCAAACAGTGTCAAAAACTCATCCTTCATTTGTCTCTCCTCCCCTGTGTGTATCGGTCAAATTGAAGCTTCGGCCGATGCAGCGGCCCTAGGCGTCTTGCCCGTCATCCCGTGTTTTTTCTTGCTGCTGTTTGTCAATCTCATGCTTGAATTTTTCGGCAAACTCCGTCTTGAAAGCTTCTATTTTCATGGCCTCTTCATGTTTGCCCAAAAAGGTCAGGGCCATACCCTTGAATATCTGGGCTTCCTTGATTTCCGGGTTTATGGCCAGGGCATCATCAAAGTATGGAAGGCTTTCAGCATATTTTTGCAGACCCAGCAGGGCATGGCCTTTGGCTGCAAGGGCGTGAGCATTGTCGGCTTGCTTTTCAAGGATCTGATCCAAAAGCTCAACAGCCTCTTCACACCGACCCATATCGTTCATGGCAAAGGCCTTCAATTGCATGACTGACACCTTTCCCGGCCTGAGGGCCAGCTCTTTGTCGCAGCAAAATACCACCTCTTCCAAAAGCCCTCTTTCAGCCAGCTTTGAGGCGCCCTCCATCCAGGTGATTCTGTCTTCCGGAGAAACATCTATGATTTTCATCATCACGCCCTCGTAGGTTTGCTCGACGGATTGACGGCCGGTGCGCGCTATGGGGACATCATGGCCGGGGAGTATATTTTCGATCTCTTTTTTCATGAGTTGCTTGAGCCCATACAGGTAATGGTCCAGCCTGCCGCCGCCTGCTTTATCGGCATCTGCCATAGTCTGGGGCAGCACGGTATCGCCTGTGATGGCGGTTTTGGTCGGAGCATGATACAGGCAGATGCTGTCGATGGTATGACCGGGCGTGTGGATCGCTTCCCATTCAAAGCCGCTCAGTTCAAGGGTTTCCCCTCCTTCTATTTCGGTCAGGGTGAATCCGGTTTCCGTGAGCATTTTTTTAAACTCGGCAGGACCACCTGCATGGATGATAATCTCGATTCCTTTTTTTTCCCAGATCGGGGGTAATCTCAACAGTTCGAATACGCCCATGCAGTGGTCACGGTGTCCGTGGGTAAGTACGATTTTCTTGATGTCCAGAACATTGAACCCCAATTTTTCAAGTTCACCAAAAATGGTGTAATCATTTCCCGGATCCACGATGGTCAGGTAATCACCGGCCAGCACATAGACATTGCTGGAATGGTGATACCCGATCAGAAACTTGCTGTTTTCAAAGACGGGATCTGATATCTTCATAATCTCGGCAATAGACAGCCAGCCCGGGTGATCCGGCTCTTCCTCCGGCGACTCTTCATCCTCTATCAGCGGCCTGTGTTCTTCGTCTGGGTTCTGTTTGTCCTCATCTTTAGCTTTCTTGGTCATTTTGTTTCCTTTGCGATTGTTTAAATGTTAACTTTTAGGGGTCATTAATAATTAATTGTTAATTATTAGTTATTGATCATTGATTATTTTTTCCTGCGTTTTTGAGAAGTCTTCACGCTTGCACTTATGATTCTGCAAAGTTCATCACACTCTTTTTGCAATTCAATAGTTGATGCCCATGTAAAAAGTCCTTTTTACATGGATTAAGGAATTTAGGGATTAAGGAATTGCGAACTATTTAAAGACATTATGAATGCGTAAAATTGAATAATTCAGCAAGTTTTGACTTTTTACGAGTTTGTCAATAGTTAATAATCAATAATTAATTGTTAAGTCAGCGCTTATGTCCGAGTCCTGATCCCCGGCCCCTGATTAATACATAAAGGCAAAAATAACAAGCCAATTTTCTTTAGCAAAATAATTAAGAATGGTTTTGCCTCCGGCTATGCCGGGGGCATTGAATTGTACAAAAAATCATTTTGCTTTAAATTGTTTTACAAAAAAATCCCCCTCTCCGGTTAAACCGAAAAGGGGGATTGTTGTTTCAATTGTGCCTCTCCCCTGCAAGCAGAGGAGAAGGTGTTTTGTTATGGGTTTATGATGGCTATCCGATATAGTCCAGAGTAAAATCCAGTTTCATCTTGTCATCCGGCCACCACTTCTTGCTAATCTTTTCTTCGCCGGGATAGACCTTTTTGCCGTCAATCTTCTCAATAAGCAGATCGGCAAACATAAATGCTGTAAGCTTGTGTGCTTTTATTACATCCGGCGGAATCAAAACTGCAATGCCGACCTCTTTGCTGGTTTCCCACACAAAATCTTCATTGGGAGCAGCGAACTCCTCGCCGGTTTTGCCGTCGTAAAGCTTGAGCAGCTTGCCCGAAACCTTCATTCCGGGCTTCATGTCAAACTCCTCATACAGCTCATCGGATATGTGCCACCAAATGGCTCTCATGTTTTGAGCGATATATCCTTTGACAAGCATGGGATCAAAGCCGCAGATACCCACACGACATTTTTCAGGCATATCAAACCTCCTTTTTACTTTCGTTGGTCTCCACTTTATTTAACTGGTCGCGAAGATCTTCAACCTGGCTGTAGCAATAATCCATGAACTCTTTGGCCTCGGATTGGCTGAGATGTTGGGTCTCAAGCAATTTTGTGACATAGGGATAAACGTGCGTTTGGATATCTTCAGAAAATTCCTGAAGCACATAATCGTTATCCCCGTCAGGAGATGCCCAACTGAGAAAACCTCTTTTCCAGTTGTTCATCATTCCCTTGAGGGTGTCGAGTTCTTTAAGGACGTTTTCTTCCATGCTATTTCTTCTTTCTGTCTTCAAAGGCATAGCATTTTTTAACCACGTTGAAGTCTGCTACGCACCAGTAATGGGGCCAGTGGATCTTTTTGCACCAGCCGATAATGTCTGCGGGCGGAAACTTGGAGCCCTTGAGAACCGGCTTCAAGCCGGTGCAGTTCCAGCATATATGGTCACTCTGTTTTTCCGGAACCAATATGGCATCCAGAAATTCTTCAGGTGTTAATTCTGCCATAGGACACTCCTTTCATAGTTAGAAATCCCTTACTTCGCCTGCAGCGAGTTTCTGCTGATACTCTTCCCAGACCTCGGGAGACAGTTTCTGAATATCCCAGTTGAAACCGAAGCTGCCTGCCAAACCGGCAGACGGCGGTTGCGGACGCCATCCCCGCACCGGTCGGCCCCGAATGCTGAATTTGACCATGTCGGCCTCACCCGTCAACCAGGATCTCGGCATGCACTCGTACGGTCGAGTTCGGCCCTCGGTATCAGGCCTGTAGTTGGCATAGCCATCGTACGGCATATCCGCATACAGCGGCCTAATGTCGTGCGTCTCCCCGGGTCTTTCTTCGGGGCCCTTGTAATTGAAGCCGTTAATCATGTGGATGTAGTACACCGCACCGCACCCGGCACAAGCGATCTTGCCTTCCCAATTCCAGAAATAGTATGGGTCGAGGTAGTTGATGGTGTCACAATCTTTTCCATCCACTTCATTTTTACACCAAATTATATCACACACTGTACCACCTCCTTTTTTATATCCAAGCCTTGTCATACCACTCTTGGATCTGGGTGAGCGGAAGACCAAGCATGTCGCGGTAGATTTTTTTATTGTCTGCACCCACCGGGCGCCAGTGCCAGTTGATCCTTCTCGGGGTTTTTTCCATGTGTCCGGTACTGTAGCCGCTGTGGAGCAGCATATCGCCGAACAGGGGATCGTCCAGCCATCGGACCGTGCCTCTTTCCCGGTAGTGCGGGCTCTCGTAAACCTCGCGGTCGTTTCGAACCGGTTCGGCCAGCAGGCCGGCATCGTTCAGGATCTTGCAGACTTCGGACCGGGTTTTGTCTTCAGCCCATTTCTCCAACGCACCGTAGATTTCCACCTGAGCTTCGCCTTCACACCGTTCATTATGAGATTTATATTTATCATAAAGATCATTCATTCCGGTAATGGCGCACAGCTCTTTGAAGTCCGCATCCTGGAAGGCGCTGACCATGGCATAGCGTGCACAGAACTTATCCTGCGGATTATCAACATCCGGAAAATCGGACTTGCCGCATAGGATAATACCGTGCACCGCCAGTTGGGTGTCCCAGTTGCCCCATCGCTGGCGAACGATACCGAACTTGCCATACATGGGGGTGGTATGTCCGAGCAGCCGGGTCGGTGTCTGCACCTGGGACATTTCCAGCATGGTTCCCAGACCGGTCTTTCGGCGCCAGTGGATGGCCGCCAAGATGCCGGAAGTAATAATATTTCCGGATTCCCAGTCAATGATCCAGTTGGTGTGCTTGGTGGCATGGCCGCCCATATACTCGTGCATACCGGTTATGGAAGCGAGTCCGGCGTGGGCCTGGCCCAGGATGTCGTAGGAACCGCCGAAGATTTTGGGACCATAGCCGAAACCGCCGCCCCAGACATAGATGAACCGGGGGTTGATTTCAGACAGGTACCGGTAACTCATTTTCCACTTGTCCAGGGTTCCCGGCCGGTACAGCTCGGTGAGCCCGTCGAATTTTTTCACCAGGCCGTAAAAAATCTCCACCATTTCAGGGATGTGGTAGTCCATGGTCAGAAAGTACTTGTTGGAATTGGCGTTGGTAAAGCCCAGGCCTGTGCCGGTCATGGGACGAGTGTCGTGCAGCGGATACAGGTAGCACTCGTTAAACGGGGATGTGTGCCGCATGGCGTCGCCCATCCTCGGCATCTCGATCTTAATGCACTCGGCCCCCAGTTCGGCCAGGTTGACCACGGAGTGGGGCGTGAATATATACATGGTGCAGCTCAGCCACTTGATCCCCTTAAGTGCATTGGGTTTGGTGTGTTCATTGCCCACGTCAAAGAGATTCTTGCAGTACTCCTCGTAAGGCATCTTCATCTCTTCAAGCTCTTCTTTGCTCTTGGGGCCTGGCAGGTCTTCTATTCGTGTTACTCTTGGATCTTTTGCCATTATATCACCCCCTTCTGTTTTAATTCATTCAATGTGGTCTGGTCCATTCCAACCCATTTCATGAAGATTTCATAGTTGTCATAGCCCAGATCTCTCCCCATCCACTTGCACCGGAACGGCGTGTAGACCTGATAGGACAGCCCGCTCGACGCAATCAGCAGCGGGCCGTAATCGGTCTCATGGACGTAGATCCAGGGACGATACTTGAAGTGGGGAAACTCACAGACCTCGTCGATGTACAGCACCGGACCAGCTGCAAGCTGGTACTCTAACAGCTTTGCCTCAGCTTCAACCCTGTTCTGGTCTCTGAGCCACCGGGTGGTCACAGTATAGGTCTTGATCAGGGCGTGCAGCGCATTCCTGGCCCCGACCTCCTTGAGGAAGGGATCTTCGTGGATCAGCCGGCCGAACTGGGTGTAATCGCGCTCTAAGCAAAAGCCGATGTTGTACCAGAGTTTGTCGGTCTGGCCGCCGATCATCATGTAGCCGTCCTTGCAGGGGTTCCAGGCATACTGGTTCAGGTTGGGGTCCCAGCCGCCGGATCGGCCTTTGATGCTGGCATTGAACCCGTACCAGCTGATATCAAAGTCGATGATGTCCATCATTGTCTCAGCGCCGGTGCATTCAATCATCTGACCGGTTCCGCCGAGTTCGTCTCTCCAGTACAGGCCGGCTAGAGCGTTAATGAATGCCTGTGTACCGGCGACATAGTCGGCCGCCCAGATCCCGGAGCGGGTCGGATCGCCGCCCTTGCCTCTGGGGAGCAGGTCCTGGGCCAGACCGGTGTTGTGGACCCAGGAATTGGCACAACAGGCAAAGGGCTCCAGTTCCCACTGACCGAACTTGGACTGCTTGTCCTTCCAGGGGCCCCACTGGCCGAGCATGCCGATCCAGATGTAGACCATCCTGGGATTGGTGTCCTTGAGCTGCCGGTACCCGATCCCCAGGTCGTCCATGTATCCGGGGGGCATCCCGTCGATCAACACATCGACGGTGGCCGCCATTTTCTTGAAAACTTCCTGGCCTTCTGCGGTTTCGACATCCAGGGTGACGCAGTGCGTGTTCACCGTCTCGCAGACAAACTCCATACCGCACTTTTCGCCGGTCTCCTGGTTTTCCAGCAGGTACTCTTCGCGGCCAAAGGGCGTCAGCTTTCTCAACGGATCGCCGCCGGGCGGTTCGATGGAAACACACTCGGCTCCGGCCTCTCCAAACAGCGAGGTGCAAAACTTGTGACCTAACCGCCAGAGGCCGATGTCCAGTACCCTGAGTCCAGCCAAAGATTCATCTTTTCCGTATCTTTTATCAAATCTGAGGTTGTCCTCGGACCACTCACAGAATTCCAGCGCCTTCCGTTTTTCGTACACCGGTTTTACCTCCTCGTAGGGAGGCGGCGGTGTGACCGGGAAGGGTCTGACATCCATATCCATAAGACCTATGGTGTCGGCCCGGCTGTTTATTTCAATGTCTTTTTTTTCTGCCATATTTTACCTCCAAAATAGTTTAAATTCCACTTAAGAATTTATCCAGTGTCATTCTCAGTATTAGAGGAACGGCAATAATTCCTCCTGACTGACTTTTTACCACCTCCTTTCTGATTGGGATTCGGCTATATCCGGCAACAACCTTAACACGACCAACTCCGATTGATTGATAATAAACTTTAATATAACCAGCTCCGATTGACTAAGAATAGTCGTGCCGGCAACCGTGCTTTTACCTTTACCAACTGTCGCTTGAACAGTCGATGGGTCGTTATTCTCTCCGCTGTAAGCGGAAAGCATAAAGTTCCGGTATTACCTCCTTTGGGTAGTACGTTTAAAAACTGAACAAATTAATTGAAAAAACTGAATTAGATAGTTAATGAATATATAATGAATTATATTCAGCGAATATAATCTTTGGGTTGAAATTTTGTCAAGAGTAAAAAGTGAATTTTATTCAGTAACTGTATTTTTAGAATTGTTTGAAAATTTTGTCAAGAGTAAAAAATGAATTTTATTGAAAATATTTTTATTAAGAGAAAAAAATCGCGCATAACTCCCACCAGCCATAACTTTACAAACCCGCGGCTGTAAAGCATTTGCGGGCATAGGGGCAAATGGGGCAGAAATGACCAGTTTTTCGTTAAATTCATGTAATAGGCAAAACACAACATATAGTGTACATAATATTTCATAATACAGTATAAGGTATTCCTTGATAGAAAGCGGGATTTGTTGAAAACGGCATCAAAATCAACTTATCACGAAAGCACGAAAATATGTTATTTTTTCGTGCTTTCAATTTTTCGCGTTTTCGTGATTATTTTTTTCCTCTTGCAATTTATGTTGTGATATTCTATATAAAATTTTTTTAAGCTTTTCCGATAATATCTCTTCGATTATAATTTGACAGGATCAACCCCGGTTAAATAGGCTTCGCCCCGATGAAATAGGCTCTGCATTTCATTGGGCAGGCATTTAACGGGGCAAGCAGGATAAACATGATATTATAAATCACAATCTTATCTAAATGAATTAAGTTAATCCTGTTATCTTGTCAAAAAATAAAAATTGATCGTATAACTTCGTTGGAAAGGAGGTGAACTATCAGCACCCCGCTCAAAGGCATCTGTCCCAAGGCTAACGGGGTTGGAATCGAGTTAAACTCAACATCAGGAAAAGATTAAATCACGTCGCAGACCTAAACCGGTATAGGAATCCGGTTGTTGAGTTAAAGGCAAGTGTTAAATTGAAAATTAAAATAAAGGGAGGTTTGTACTATGGGTGTAATACCGGAAAATATGCTGCCACCGAAAGATATGTGGCCTGAATACACAGTACCGGAGGAGTTTGCGGACACTCCGGATGAGTTGAATCTTACCGACTTCTTGGTCGACCGACATGTTAGAGAAGGCAGGGGTGACAATGCTGCTATCAAGTTTATGGACCAGACCGTTACCTATGCACAGCTTCAAAAAATGGTAAACAAGTTCGGCAACGCGCTTAAAGAAGCCGGTGTTGAACCCCAGGACCGTATCGGCATCCGGCTGGTAAACTCTACCCCGGCCGTTGTCGCCATTTTTGGCGTTGAGAAAATCGGCGCTATTCCTGTGCCCACATCACCACTGTGGTCCGGCGAAGAGGTGGCTTTTGTGGCCAACAATGCCGAGATGAAATATTTTATTGTCAATGCCCCTATCATGGCTCCGGTTGAGGTGGCCAAACCAAATTTTGAGTTCGGCACTAAGGTAATAGTCATCGGCGGAGAAGCGGAGGAGGTTAAGGCGGCCGGCAATATGGTCTATGAAGAAATGCTCGAGGCAGGTTCCGCAGAGCTGGAACCAACCATGCTCAAAGGTGACGACATCGGCATTGTGCTCTATACATCGGGCACCACCGGCATGCCCAAGGGCTGTGTGCATTTTATGAAACCGATCGTGATAATAGCTCAGATGATCAACAAATATGTTTACAAGATGAAGCCCGGCGATGTTCTGGGCGGGGCCGCTCCGGTCTCTTTTGCCGCCGGTTTCGGCACCTTTACGCTTATGCCTTTTGAAAGCGGTGCAGCCATATCCCTGATTTCCAGGTTCACGCCGCCTGACATGATGGAACTAATCAAAAAGCACGAGATCACCATTCTCACCGGCCTGCCCACAGGCTACCGGGCTCTGATGAAGTTCCCCAAATTCAAGGATTATGACACCAGCTCAATTCGTCTATACACCTCCGGTGGTGATGCTTTAGGCGCCGAGACCCTGAGCGGCTGGCAGGAACTAACAGGCCTGCCCATCTGGGAAGGTCTTGGCGGTACTGAAATGCTCCACCTGGTTACATCAAACACAATGAACGACGAACCAATGCCCGATTCAATCGGCAGAGCCCTGCCCGGCGTAGAATGTAAGGTTGTCGATACTGAATGGAATGACTGCAAGCCGGATGAAGTCGGCAGCATGGTTCTCAAGGGCCCCTCGGGAAGCCTTTACTGGAAGCCTTACGTGGATGATGAACGCCTTATTAAATCCCAAAAGAAGGGCGTGGTAAACGGCTGGAACCAGATGGGTGATTCGGTCTTTATGAAAGAAGACGGCAATATCTTCTTTGTATCCCGCGAAGACGACGTGATCAAGAGCTCCGGCTATCGTATCGGTCCGGCCGAGGTGGAAGAAGCCCTCGAAAAGCATCCTGACATCGCCGAAGCCGGTGTGGTCGGTGTACCTGATCCGGATAAGGGCCAGATCACCAAGGCATTTGTAGTGCTGAAAGAAGGCGTTGAGGGCAACGACGAGTTCTTTGAAGGCGTCAAAGAGTTCTTGAAAAAACACATCGCTATCTACAAGTTGCCAAGAGCAATTGAGTACAGGGATAAACTCCCGCGCACACCAACCGGCAAGCTCCAGCGTCGTCATCTGCGTCCGCCTAAATAATTAAGGTAATTTGCAGAGCGTATTATTGAACTGACTTCCCCCCATCCCGTTCGGGGTGGGGGGATTTTTTTGCCTACTTTGCCAATCACTCTGACCCCGCCCCTTAGGACTGTATTTTTCAGTACCTAATAAATTTCTTTACATGACCCCTTATTTAGAATACAAATAAGATCGCTTCGTGATTTTATATACAGGAGAAAAAACAATGAATAATTCACCTGTTTCATTAAAGGCGGTGGACCGTGTTGAAATTCTCACGCTTATCGATAATTATGTTGATCTCCTTTTGCCAAGTACCGATATTATGACGCGACCGCCACTGGCAAAGGAAGGAAAAGTTCAATCGGACACTCTTCTGGCAGAACATGGTCTGTCTCTTCTTGTCACGGTTTTTCACGGGGAAGAGAAGCACATCATCCTTCTTGACACGGGGTACACCAAGGTTGGCGTTTTGCACAATTTGGAGCAACTAGCAGTGAACGTTGAAGAGATTGAGGCGATTGTCCTGAGTCACGGGCATATGGACCACACCGGTTCCCTTAACGGCATTTTAGATAAAATACCCGGACGAATTCCTCTGGTGCTTCATCCTGGTGCATTTATTTATCCCCGTTATACCTCCACACCCGATGGCAGCAGGCGCTTGTGGCCTCGAACCCTTGTGAGAGATGATCTGGAGCAGAAAAACATTGAAATAGTGGAAAGCAAAACACCGACCCTTATTGCTGATGACAAAATCATGGTAACCGGCGAGGTGGAACGGATCACGAAATTTGAAAAGGGAATGCCCAATGCTCTTGTGGAGAAAGACGGAAAAATAGTGCAAGATCCTATTATTGATGACCAGGCAATTGTTATCAATCTCACTGGAAAGGGGTTGGTGATCATCTCTGGTTGCGCCCATGCGGGTATTGTCAATACGGTTATGTTTGCTAAAAAAACGACCGATGAACAGAACGTCCATGCGATTGCGGGAGGATTTCATCTCTCCGGACCATTTTTTGAAAAGATCCATGATGAGACGATCCAGGAATTGAAAAAGTTTGATCCTGATGTAATGTTGCCGATGCATTGTACCGGCTGGAAGGCTATTCAGCGAATATCAGAAGAGTTTTCCTCGGGCTTTTTACTCAACAGCGTGGGATCTAAGATGACGCTTTCCTGAAGTTTTTCAGGTGGCGGGTGTCAGGGATCATACGCGGCAAATCAAATAGTGAGGCAGCAAGGCACATAGAATATCGAATGATGAATGTCGAAGAATAGTAGAAAATTTGATCTTGAAGAACGCTTAATAGACTTTGCCGTGCGAATTATTCGAACAGCAGAGTCCTTACCAAAAACAAAAGTGGGAAATCACATTCCGGACAACTCATCCGATGCGGTACGTCTCCTGCTTCCAATTATGGTGAAGCTCAAAGCGCAGAATCTCGTGCTGATTTTATCCATAAAATGAAAGTATGCCTTAAGGAATTACGGGAAACAAGGGTATGGTTGCTTATGATTGAAAGGGCAAATTTGCTCAATCCAGCGTCAAAACTTGAACTTTTGATCGATGAAAATAATGAATTGATTTCAATTTTTGTAAAAAGCGTAAGCACAGCGAAACAAAAGGACAAAAGAACTTCATAATTCGAAATTCCTTGTTCGACATTCGATTTTCAAGACCCTTTTGAACTCAGTTGGCCTCTAAAGTTATCGCTTACGCCCCCTGGGGAAAGAATGCGGAAGTATTAACACACCCGTGAAGAGGAAATAATGGTTCAAATCGATGTTAATGCATAAAGAAAGGTTCATAATGGGAAAAAAGCTGAAAAAAATTGACTTTATATATACGTTCTTCAAATGTTGCTCAGTTATAACATTTTTATCGCTGCTTATTTTATGTTGTAAATTAAGTTCTGCCGTTACCATCAAGATTGGCGAGATCAATCCCCTGTCCGGCAGGTTTGCCAAACAGGGCCAGGAGACCCATCAAGGTGTGGAGGTGGCCGTGGCCGAAGCGAATGAGGCCGGCGGTATCGGCGGCCGGAAGCTACAGCTCATCTCCCGTGATGACCAGAGCAAGCCGGACGTGGCCATCTCTAGGGCTGAGGAATTGTGTGGCTGGGAAAAGGTGTTGGCTCTCACCGGCGGTTACGTGGATTCCCTGGTGGGACCCGTCAGCGAGGTTGCCAAAAAATACCGGATTCCCTATGTGGCCAGTTCCAGTCTACAAAAGGAACTGGTACAGCGCAAAAATTCCTACTTTTTCAGGGTTTCCAGGCTTCAAGGTTTTGTTGAACCTCTTTGTGGAGTTCTCGCTGAACGTTTTAAGCCCCAACGTTTGGCCATTATTCATGCAGCCACACCCGGCTCAACCGAGTTGGCCCGGGACCTTGAACGCTGCCTGGAATCTCGTGGCCTTACAGTGAGCCTCAAGGAAAAGTTCCGACCTGGTACGCCGGATTTCACCCCGCTCATCGGAAAGCTGGCCGGCATGAACATCGATGTGATCGTCTCCGGCGGCTTCTCACCGGATCATATTCTAATAGTTCGCCAGCTCAAGGAAAACAATGTGTCGCCCAAGGCCTATATCGGCCCCTTCGGTATTGCTTATGAGACCTTTATTCGGGAGATGGGTGAGGATGCCGACTACCTGTACAGCACTTGTGCCTGGAATCCCGAATTCACCCTGCCGGGGACTGAAACAATTTCTAAAGCCTTTGTTGAAAGATTTCGCCGCATGTTTAACCGGCAGCCGAATACCACTAATATGCACGGCTATACTTCTGCCCGGGCCCTGATTGAGGCCATGCAAAAAGTGCTGCATCGCGGACAAGAACTTACCGGCGACAATATCCGCCGGGCCCTGGCGGATCTCGACCTGATTTTGCCCATGGAGCGGCTTGTTTTTGACAACAGGGGAGATCCCCGCCATTACCGCCATGTGATTGTCCAGATCCAGAAAGGCAGACTCGAAGTTGTCTATCCATCTGAGCGAGCCACCGCTGCTGCCATCTATCCGATGCCGACGTGGGATCAGAGGGACTAGTTTACTTGCTGCTTTAATCGTATATATGGGAATGTACACTATGTCAGGGTACTTAACACGGTCTTAAAAGTGACTAAAGTGAGCTAAAGTTGTGGAATGCGCTTTCAGCGCGGTCAATTTTTATAAATGGACAATAAAGAGTTTTCAAAAGAGCTTGAAAAGCGAACTAGAAAATTCGCTGTAAGAATAATCCGGTTGTCAGCAACTTTACCAAATACACCGGAAGGCATGGTTGTAAGGAATCAGATTACAAAGGCTGG
>JAUVVL010000171.1 GCA_030604635.1 Desulfobacteraceae bacterium | reverse complement strand
CTTCTTTTCTGTCGAAATTGAATGCTGCTCAATTTGTGAATGGGCTTCATGTCGGATTTAAGTTGGCAAGAACAGGGGTTTTCGTTCAGGCACTAATTAGTGCCTGAACGAAAAGTCATGTTCAGGCAAAATCCGAATATCGCCTGATCTTATAAAATGGCCGAAATTCGAAACAAATTCGAATACCAAATGACAAAATGACCGAAACGAACCCATTGGAAATTCAACGTTTTTGTCATTTGAACATTTTTTATTTCTGTCATTGTTTCGACTTCGGCGAGCTCAGTCGAGTCGTATTTCGAAATTCGGATTTCGAGTTTTTGACCGAAAACCGGGGTTTTCGGTCAAGCACTAATTGTCTGGCACCACATTGTAGTTAACAATTAGCTAATTAAAACAACTGGTTAATACACATTCACGGATGTAATTGACAAGGCGGAGCTCTGTAAGGGGAATGTGAAATATTCGGATTTTCGGAAAGGTGATTTGAGTGAAACTAACTATTGCAGGAACAGGATATGTCGGTCTCGTTACTGGAACCGGGTTTGCTAACCTTGGTAACGACGTAATCTGCTTTGATATTGACAAGGCAAAGATAAATCTGTTGGCTGACGGCGTATTGCCGATATATGAACCCGGTCTGGAGGAGATATACAAAAGAAACCTCAAAGCTGGAAGACTCGAGTTCATAACAGATGCCAAAAAAGCAGTCCGGGAATCCGACATAATTTTTATCTGCGTCAATACGCCGATCAATGAGCACCAGGAAGCAGATCTTACAGCAGTGAAGGAAGTTGCAAGAGCCATAGGCCAATATATGAATGACTACAAGATTGTTGTTAACAAAAGTACGGTACCTGTGGGAACTGCTGATTTTGTAAAAAAGATAATAAAAGAAAACCAACAGAAAAAGATTGAATTTGATGTTGTTTCCAACCCCGAATTTCTAAGGGAGGGGGCTGCTGTAAAAGATTTTGAAAATCCTGACAGGATTGTGATCGGTTCAGAGAGCAAAAAAGCAGAAGAAATCATGACTTCGTTATACCGCTCTAGAGCAAGAGCAGACAGACCGATTATGATCACAAACATAAGGACCGCAGAGATTATTAAATATGCAAGTAACGCAATGCTGGCGACCCGGATCAGCTTTATGAACCAACTCTCTTATCTGTGTGAAAAAACAGGCGCAGACATCAAGGCTGTTGCAAGGGGCATGGGTTTTGACGGCAGGATTGGGTCCCGTTTTCTTCAGGCAGGACTTGGTTATGGGGGCAGCTGCTTCCCAAAGGATATTAAAGCCCTTATATCTATGCTGAAACAGAACGACTGTGATTCCGACCTGTTTGAAGCTGTAAACAGGATAAACGAAAAACAGAAAAGCGTTGTTGTGAAAAAACTGAAATCTGTAATAGAGATAAAAGACAGCACAATAGCTGTTTGGGGAATTTCCTTCAAGCCGAAAACAGACGATATAAGAGAAGCGCCTTCAATAATAATTATTGAAGAATTACAGAATATGGGTGCAAAAATTCACGCATGTGATCCGGTTGCAATTGAAAACGCAAAAAATGTTTTAAACGATGTCATGTTCTTTGAAAATCCTTACGAAACAATCCGCGATTGTGATGCATTGATCGTTGCTACAGAATGGAATGAATTCCGAAACCTTGATATGCGGGCGGTAAAGATCCTTCTAAAAAATCCAATAATCATTGATGGCAGAAACATCTATGATCCAAAAGAAATGACAGATCTTGGATTCAAGTATATGGGAATCGGAAGATAAATGCCATATTATAGTATAGGAATTTCCTTTATTTGACAGGATTAACAGGATCTATTGGATCTATTGTTTTCTCGGTTTCCGGCCTGTCCCGTTGAAAGCGGGGACGAAACCGAGAAATAGCAATCCCGCTTTCAGCGGGAAAAGCCAAAGAGGCCAATGGTTTTTTTGCCGAACGTTCATGTCGCTTCTTCATTGTGTTTTTATAGCCAAATGAACTCCCTCGAAGAGGGATTTAGGTTTTTGCCTTTCTTCCCACCGGGGCGTAGGCCCCTATGGGCCGGAGGTTGGAAAGGCAAAAAAATCCTGAGAATCCTGCCTGCCCTGTTCAATGCGGAGCCTATTTAACCGGGGTAGATCCTGTCAAAACAATAAAAATGATAACAACTCAATTCGTTCAACCGGAAATGGAGAACATATCATGAAAAAAACTTTGCTTCTCTCTTTTTTTTGCATGGTGCTGATCATAATATTCATTGCACCGCAGATATTCGCCGGGGATAAAGACACTTCATCTCAAATGGATTCCATTGATGAACTGATTCTCAGGAAGCAGAAATCATTAGCGCGCGTTGAAGACAGTTCATACAAAATCAGCGGCGGCGATATACTGCAAGTGATCACCTGGAGGGAACCGGATTTCTCTCGGGAGGAAATACTGGTCAGAACCGACGGTAAAATTACCCTCCCCCTGCTCGACGATATTCAGGCAGCCGGCCTGACGCCCCTGGAACTTAAAAAAGATATCCAAAAAAAGCTGAAAAAGTTTGTTGGCAATCCCGTTGTCACTGTCACTGTTAGGAGCCCGGCAAGACAGAAATTTTACATCCTGGGTGAAGTCGCCCGAACAGGTGAATATGATCTTATAAAAGATTTAACAGTGCTGCAAGCATTTGCGCTTGCAGGAGGGTTTACCGAATGGGCGTCAAAAAAAGAAATTATTCTCCTTCGACGTGAAGACGGCAAAGAGAAGATTATCAGAATCAATTATAAAAACATTATAAAAGGAAAAGATTTCAGCCAGAACGTCCGAATCAAAGCCAACGACACCATCATCGTCCCCTAATATTTTCACCACAGACACGGAGTACACAGAGAATTAATTTTTAATATCTTAGACAGGATCGACAGGATGAACAGGATGTTTTATTTTTTGGCCAGTCGCCAGAACCTGAATCAACAACTCCTGCAGTCGTAACTAAGTCGATACTGTAACATTTCAGATATAGTAAAAAATCCATCAAATCCTGTAAATCCTGTCTAAAATTAATTTCTACTTTAAAAGTATTAAATGGAATGTAAAACTTATTATTTCACGCTGATCTGCATCCTACTATTCCCTTTTTCTTCTGCCGCCGGGTTTCAAGCGACTTTCACACCGAGGCTTTCCATCACCGAAGAATATTCGGACAATATTTTCCTGGCCGATGAAGATGAAGATGATGATTTCATCACCACCATCTCTGCCGGTTTTACGGCCGGGCTAACAGGAAAATTCAGCGGTCTGAACCTTTCATATGATCCCTCGTACGCGTTTTATGATGAATTTACTGAAAATGATACATTGCGCCACAGTGCTCAATTATCAAGTTGGACCAATATCTCAAGAAATACAAGACTTGAACTTAATGACTCGTTTTTATTTACCGAAGACCCGCTTTCAGAAGCAGACATCGCAGCTTTGCGAGCTGAAGATCCAACCGCACCAATCGATTCTACCATCAGAAGAAGCAGAGAGCCTTACTACACAAACACAGCCAGCTTAGGCCTTACCCACCAGTTTGGCGAGGCCGACTCCATCAACCTGGGATATGTTCACAGTCTTCTTGAAAACGAGGATCCAAGTGTTGAAGACAACGAAAAACACAATCCGTTCTTAGGGCTTACTTGCTGGCTCACCCCCAAAGTTGGCCTTAAGGTAGGGGCATCTTACACCAGAGGCAAATTTGATACATCAGATGATTTTGATAGTTGGAATGGCAACATACAAATAATCAATAAGCTTACCAAACATTTTGAAGTTTTTAGACAATATGCTCACACCGTGCGGGATTTTGAAGGCAACGCCGAAGACTACAATATTAGCGATTTTTCAATCGGCACAAATTATGCTGTGGCTGAAGATTTTACCCTTACGCTAGCCGCCGGATTTTTCATCCAGAATAGGGAAGAAAGTGATAACGAGTCCGGCCTACATGCAAACGGAAACTTAACCAAAACCTATAGGCGGGGTTCATTCAATATTACAGGATCTGGCGGTTACGAAGAGTCCTTTTTTGGTTCCGAAAACCTGGGCTTTAGTAAGTTCTACGAAGCAGGAATCTCTGCAATATACGAACTTACAAGACATATAAGCGGCAATATTTTCGGTTCCTATAGAAATAATAAATATGAAGATATAGACCCTGAACGGGAGGACAAAACCACAAGGGGTGGTTTCGGCATAACAATACAGCCTCTTACGTGGATGTCCATTGAGCTTAATTATACATGCCGTTCGGTCGATTCAACTCTGAATGAAAACGACTACGAGGAAAATAGAGGTCTTATCAGGATTACATTGTCTCCCTCCGTTCCGTTCCGGACAAGTCAATAATGATGAATTCGTAAAAAGTCGAATTCATCACGTTTTAGGTTTTAAGCTTTAGGTGTTAGGTTATACCGAGAGCTTTGAAAAACTCACTGGATTACCGATTTTATGATTTTGTCAATTTTTCTAAGAAAGAAAGTTTAAAATTACAGTAATTTACTCTTAAAATGAGACCTTTGAAAAATGCTCAATTTTGCCTGCCCAGTTAAATCTTTTATAATTTAACCGAGGTTCAAGGCCAAGGAAGGCGAAAATTTTAACCCCAGGAATACATTGAGTATTTTGGGGATAAAGCTAAAGCTTCACTTCGTGCAAAATGTTGAGTCTGACATCCCGCCAATGGCGGGAGGCAAAAGGGGGCGTTTTGCAAAGGTCTCACTCATGTGGCTGCTTATAACAACCCCTTCGATTTCTACTCGATCAGATGGCAATGCAAATTAAAAAACAGCTTCGAAAACGAAAGGAATATAAGTGAAGGCACTCGTTATTTCTCCTCAGCCGTTTTTTTCGCCTCGTGGTACACCATTTAGCGTATACTACCGGACACTTATTGCTTCAGAATTAGGGATGAAAATAGATTTGTTAACTTATGGCCAGGGGCAGAATATTGATATCCCAGGGGTGCGAATTGTCCGAATTCCACGCTTTGCTTTTATGGGCGATGTTAAAGTCGGTCCCTCTTTTTTGAAGTTATTCTTAGATATTTTTATTTTTCTTTGGGCTGTCGTTCTTCTTTTGCGAAATCATTACGATTGCGTCCATGCCCATGAAGAAGCTGTTTTTTTCTGTTTGTTTCTCAAGCCGATTTTTCGCTTCAAACTACTGTATGATATGCATTCAAGCCTGCCCCAGCAATTAACAAATTTTCAGTTCACAAAATCAAAACTTTTAATTCGTATATTTAAATTATTGGAAGATTCATGCCTACAGAACGCCGATGCAGTCATCACTATATGCCCGGACCTTTCCGACTACGTTAATAATCTGATACAAAATAAAGAAAAACATTTTTTAATCGAAAATTCGATTTTTGAGCCTGTCAAAATCATTCAGGAATCTATAAAATCTAAGTGCCATTCGGAAATACCGCTGAAAAATAACAACAAGCCGGTTAAACTGCCTGATGGCAAAAAATACGTTGTTTACGCGGGCACTCTTGAGCCATACCAGGGTATCGATATTCTTATTAAGAGCTTTAAAATTGTTGTATCCGAAATCCCAGAGGCCTTCCTAGTTATCGTAGGCGGTAATGAAGACCAGGTAAGATTTTATTCAAATCTTGCTAAAAAAAACGGTATAGAAGATAATTCATGTTTCACCGGACTTGTTTCACAGTTAATGGCAAAAAATTATTGCAGCATTGCATCAGTCCAGGTTTCACCGCGTTCTGGAGGAACCAATACCCCGTTGAAAGTTTATGAACAACTCGCTAATGGCATACCCTTGGTTGCAACAAATATTTATTCGCACACTCAGGTATTGAATAATGAAGTTGCCTTCTTGGTAGAGCCAAATTCATCGGACATGGCCTTAGGCATTATTGAGGCATTGAAGCCAAATGGAAACAGAACTCAAATCGTGACAAATGCAAGAAAACTTTATGAGCGGAAGTACTCTCGGTTTGTTTACAAGGAGAAGATGAGCCGAGTATTTAGGTTGTTGAAATTTCATGAATTAGCTTAAACGTTGTAAAATAGTTGGGTAATATTTCATAAACATGTATTAAGTGAATAAAAAATTTCCAAAGGTACCCTTTTATGATGATACTCTTGGATGCACACGTTCATATTTATAGCTGTTTTGATTTAAAGGTCTTTTTTGATTCTGCTTTCATGAATTTCAAAGAGGAGGCAGTGAGGGCTGGACATGGGAATGATTTCACAGCTATATTGATATTAACCGACTGGTCAGGGAATAACTGGTTTCAACGTTTGGTGGATTACAGCGCAAACGAAAGGAGGAAAGAGTATATAAACATTGGAACCTGGACATTTCGCCGTACTAATGAAAACTGTTCCTTATACGCAAGACGTAGCCAAGGAGAAGGGCTTTACGTTATAGCAGGGCAAAAAATTATTACAGCAGAAAACTTAGAAGTTCTGGCTCTTGCCACTAATAATATTATTAAAGATGGTTTGTCACTCGGCGAGACCATTCTATCTATTAAAGAAAACGATGCTATCCCTGTGATTCCATGGGCTGTCGGCAAATGGATGGGACGGAGAGGAAAGGTTCTGAGCCAATTATTGCAAGGTACGAATGAACCGGAATATTTTCTCTGCGATAACGGCAATCGACCTAATTTCTGGTCTGAACCAAATCATTTTGAAATTGCAGAGACCAAAGGAATTCGTATTCTTTCTGGAAGTGATCCGCTTCATTTTGCTTCAGAGGTCGAGCGTGCGGGGAGTTTCGGAATTAAAATTTCTAAATCGGTTAATAAAAAACAACCGGCCAGGGATCTGAAAAACATTTTATTTGATCCCTCAATGGAGATTGAGCGATATGGCAATCTAGAGAATCCTTATCGTTTCTTTCGAAATCAATTGGCGATGCAGATCCTAAAAAGGAAGTGGAAGGGTGCATATTGATAAACTGAAAAAATGACACTTGTCGTACGAAAACCAGAGAAAGCAAGCAAAGAATTATATGACCTGATAATAATAGGTGGGGGAATCTATGGTGTCATGCTTGCTCTTGAGGCAAGTCGAAGAAAGCTGCGTTCATTGCTCCTTGAGAAAGGTGACTTCGGAAAATTCACCAGTTTCAACAGCCTTCGTATTATTCATGGAGGCTTTCGTTACTTACAGAAATTTGATTTGAAGCGTCTGAGAGATTCAGTTGGCGAAAGGCGATGGTTTTTGAAGAATTTCCCAAACTTAGTTAAACCTTTACCCTGTCTCATGCCGCTTTATGGTAAGGGTTTACGTCATCCTTTGGCACTATGGTTCGCTTTGAAGTTATATGATATTCTTTCAGCCAAAAGAAACAAGGGCCTTAATCCGGAACGGCATATACCATCCGGAATGATCATTAATGCATCACAAACAAAGAAAATTTTTCCTTCTTTAGATACGAAAGGGTTGAAGGGAGGGGCAATTTGGTATGATGCTTTTGTGCCGGACTCTCAGCGCCTCATTATGGAGATATTACGCTGGGCATGTAAATACGGTGCAACCGCCTCAAACTATGTTGAAGCCTTAGATTTAACTCGGGTTAATAACCGCGCAATAGGAATAGCGGCAATCGATCATGAAAAAAATACGTCTCTCAAGTTTATATCTAATATAGTGATTAACGCGGCAGGACCATGGTGCAGGGATCTTGCAGAGCGCTTTGACCGAGACGAACCCTCTCTATTTAAAAGTATGTTGGCATGGAATGTGCTTTTTAAAAGAAAAGCAATAAGTGATCATGCATTGGCAGTGACTCCCAAAAAGCCGGGAGGGCATACATATTTTATCGTCCCCTGGAAAGGGATGCTTCTTGCTGGTACAGGACATTCACCATGGTTAAGTGACCGAAAAGATCCGATGCCATCAGAAGAACAAATCAACATATTTTGCGATGATCTTAATATTGCTGTACCAAATCTTAATATCAACAGAGAAGAAATTCTTTACGTTTTTCCAGGTCTCCAATCGGCAACCAATAAAGGAGGAACGTATTTTGCTATACGAGAGGTTATTCTAAATCATGCCGACAATAGCGGTCCGATAGGACTTTACAGTGTTTCAGGCGTAAAGTTTACGACTGCGCGTTTGGTAGCTGATCGAACATTAAATGTCATTTTTCCCCAAAAGAAAGTGTCTAAATATGACCTAAGGGTTCGCGCAAAAATAACTTCACATTTTTACATCTCAGCTTCAGCCCATCTTTGGCTGATACCTCACTCGCAAAATCCGCGAAATAGCTCGCTATCGGAGGGTGTCAAGGTAGTTGTCACCTGATCCATAAGTTAGGCCGCCTTTTTTAAACAGTTCATCTGGTTGGTTTCGTCCTTTTTTTCAGGATTCAGCCAAACCTGATGTACTAGGTTCCAAT
>JAUVVL010000243.1 GCA_030604635.1 Desulfobacteraceae bacterium | reverse complement strand
TTACGACCATGCCGAAGAAATCGAAAAAAATGTCTTCTTCCAGACAGCCAACCTGTTCAACCTCACTGTCGATCTTATCTTTTATAATACTACTACCGCTTCTTTTTATGTAACGAAATGCCTACCCACACGCGTAACATGCTTAAATCTCTTAAAATTAAGCTTCCAAAAAAGGTTTTACAGCTCGAAAAGTTGCCAAAAAAGTAGCCGGATTTGTAGTAACACGCTGAATTTCATTCGCGTTGGTGCGCACGTGACGTGGGCTCGCGCGGAATCGTGTATATACAAAACGCAAACCCCAGGTATGCTCTTATTCCAATATTCTCCGCCTCAGACGGATGAGCCATTAGCCCGCATTTCTCACGAAGAATTTATCTAAAAAAAGATAAATATCAGAGTGTTTAATCAAATTATCCGTCTATGTCAATTTAAGTGATTAATATCTTTATATTTACTAACAAAAATAAAAGCCAGATAAATTCTTCATGAGAAATGCGGGTTAGTTCTTATTACGCGAAGTTTTGACTTTATTTTTTTATAATAGTATAGAGAGGCAAAAGCAATTTTATATTTGGATCTTTTTTATTATAACCTTAATCCTTTTTACAAGCCGATTTGGACCAAGTCGGGTTAATTTTAGGTAAATAACGTCATGAAACGATTTTTTATAATACTGATATTGCTTTTGGATGTTTTTTTGTTTGCATGTGCAGGGGGAAACTCCGCGAAGAAAATGCCTGAGCACATAACCGCGGGCATGAGAGAGATAACCAAAGGGATCGCCATATATAATAAGGGGTGTTACAGAGGGTCCCTTGAATACTTTTTCAGGGCCCACGAACTTTTTGCCGCATCTGATCAATTGAGCGGTGTTGCCATGAGTCTCAACAATATCGGAAACGTTGACAGAATCATAGGCAACATGGAGAGTGCCATACTCTTTTTTGATGAAGCTTTTGCCATATACACTGATATTGATGACAACAAAGGTGCGGTGCAGGTTCTCTCAAACAAGGCTGCTGCGATGATAGATGGCGGAATGCTCGAAGAAGCAACGAATGTGCTCGACTCGGCTGAAAATATCGCACAAAAAAACAGAATATTGTTTGGTCCACTTCTAAACAACAGGGGCATCCTCTTTCTCAAAAAAAAGGAATACCGGAGTGCCGAAGAGATATTGCAAAAGGTTCTTGCCAATGCAGACCCGAAAAACTTTTCGGAATTTGCAACAGTGAACTTTGCGCTCGGGAACCTTATGATTGAAACGCAACGCTATGAAAAAGCCGTAGACTTCTTCAGGTCGGCCCTAACAGCAGACCGTTTGTCAGGATTTTACAAAGGTATTGCCGATGATCTGGCTGCTGTTGGATCAGCCTATTTACTTCAGAAAAAAGATGAACTTGCAATGAATTTTTATAAACGGAGTATCAAGATTTATGCCCTTATCGGAGACCAAAAAAAGGTGCATAACATTATGGAAAAGTTAGAAAAAATATCGGAGAAGACCGGGCTTAGTATAAGCGTTACAAAACATTTCGTGATCAGATGGCTTGAGGGGGAAGCCTTTGAAAGTCCATGCAAGTAAGATAATACCTAAAACCTGTACAAACAATCTTGAAGGAAATTAATTCAGGGGTCGGGGAGTTATCGTCTTTAAGACTGCTCCATGGGTAATCAGATTCCAAATCGTGTGAACTCGCACACACCACACGCTTTTACATCTGATCACCTATTACGCTTAATTGAGGACAACTTTTCGATAAAACTCCCCGACACCTCAATTAATTAATAATCTTCGTGACTTTCCCCGGATTAACTTCGTGGTGTGATTGAAATATTTTAGAAATCAGATAAATTCTTCATGAGAAATTCATACTAACCGTTTATCAACTTCCTAATCTCATCCAGCAGGGGCGGCTTTAAAGTCCTCCATTTTGGTTGTATTGCTTTGTCTTTGTGCCAAGTGAATTCAACAGCATCGAATTTTTCCGGAATGACATGTACGTCATCTACCCCGTATTTATTTTCAGGATAATATTCTATCCAGAGCATGCGATTGGGATCAATATTAAACTCCTTTGCGGCCAGTGTGGCAATATGGCTGGTGCAGCTCCTTACCGACATGTTGCTTTCAGGAATATCAGAAACCAAAACAATAATGGGTCTTAAATGCGTCAGGCTTTTTGTATTACTCTTTTTAAGGTCATAGATGCGAAGTCTGCACTTTCCGCTTCCAAGGCCGAGCCTGCCACCCCACCCTTTCCAGGAAAATATATCATCGTGTATGAGCATACGGCTATCTCGCTCTGATAGATTGTTTTACCAAGCGCCTAATCCGGATAGACCGGGGACTAATGCCTGGTTAGGCCGCTGTATATACGCAGCAGCTTGTCCGGAAGTTCGCTAACATCGGATATAACGTTGTGATGAACGTTCCCGTAAAGATCATCAAGCTTTGAATCTCCGGCAAAATAAACGGTTATGGCATGGGCGTATATGTTTTTTGAATGAGCTTCGAATATGGCCTTGCGTGTATCCTCAACGGCATAATCCTGCTTGTAATCAACATCGTTGGGAAACCCATCACCCATGATGATCAACAAACGGACTTTTGAAGAGACCTTTTCAAGTTGACAGGTGGCATGCCGGATGGCAGCTCCCATTCTGGTGCTCCGTTGCGGCGCCATGCCGTTAATTCGCTGTCTGATATCATCATCCATATTTTCATCAAAGTCTTTTATGCGGAAGTAGTCAACACCCAAACGGCCGGTTCCGGAAAAACCGGCTATGGCAAAGGTATCCCCCACAACTTCCAGCGCTTCACAGAAAAGCACGATGGCCTCTTTCTCAACGTCCAGTATGGTTGTCCGGGTATTATAAACAGTATTTGAGGTTGAACGTGAAAGATCGACAAGCATCAGCACGGCAACATCCCTTGTCTGTTTAATGTGCTTGATATAAAGCCGGTCAGAAGGAATTCTTCCCGCCTTTTTATCCATGGCAAAGTCAAGCAGCGCCCTGTAATCGAATTCATCCCCTTCAACCCATTGTCTTAATCTTACAAGACCCTCCGGCTTTAACAGTTCAAAAGCGTAGCGTATCCTTTTGACCATCCCTTTGTGACGTTTTAGAGTTAAATTGTAGAAGTCACCCTCTTTATTGGTTATCGATTTATCCAGCACCCTCACGTGAGCATGGAGGTAATCATGCAGGTTACAGTCCCATTCCCTGTACCAGGAAACAGGTCCGGAAGAGTCTTCGATCTGAAGCCGGGTAATATCTTCAGTCCCGAGAAGTTTGGACAGATCAAGCCAGGACAGGTCTATGGCAATTTGTTGGTGTTGCAGCAGGTCGGGCCGGCAGTGTTTTTGCGAACAGAGTATAATCTCTTTTATTTCGTCACGGGAAATAACGCCGTTGTTTTTCATGAGGCTCTTTTTAATATCCGATTTGTAGACTCTGAATCCCTTTTTTTCAAGTTTAACCTTTAAGTTTCCTGCCATATGCTCATAATTCCGGTATGTGGAGAAGAAAAGATCCGGCCTTAATCTGCGGCCAAAAGGCGTTTTTATGGGCCTGTAGAATTCTTCAAGCTTTTTGCTGCCTGCTGCCTGCTTTAATAATTTTTCCATATCAGGATACGTTCTGACAACCAGTTCCGCACAGACCTCAACCGTTTTATCCTCTTTGATCTTATTATCGAACAGATCCGCGAACATCTTGGCATGCTTTTCTATTTGACGACTGATTCCGAAATTTTCTTCTGCCGGGATACCGAGTGCGATCCATAGATACAAAAGGAAGACGGCTTCATTGGATTTGTTCTGTTTAATAATGCGTGCTGCCTCATGTTGAAGCACAGGCAGTGTCTGTCTGACAATGCCCGGATATTGCCGGGTCAGCATAACCCTGATGCGGCCATGTTCGAAGATGTTAAACAGATCTGATGCAATCGCCTTGATCGGAAATGATAAGAAAAAACGTTCCAGATCAGAAAGATTCTTCTGATCACCTCCTCCCAGACCCTCCACCTTCAAGCAGAAGGGCAGGGTGGGGGTAAAAACTTGACTGCATCGCTCCATGGCTTTTTCCAGATCAAAGTCGAAGGTATTGAATTCATAGTGACCGGCTTCAAGCCTTGCAAGGCATTTATAAAGCATTGTGTTTTCAGTTTTATGGGGAAACAGGCTGATTTCATCAGGCAGATATATAAATTTTCCGTCTGAACAGACAAAAGACCTTTCGCTGTGCTCTTTTCCCAATGAATTCGGCAGCGAAGACAGCGGCTGTACTGAAATTGCAAGGCCGGTTCTGGCGCGAAGGTAGCGGGTCAGCTGATGCTGAACCTGGGAAATCGGAACAGTCACCTGCATATCCGTAAATGTATCGATACCTAATTTCGATTCCAGTGACAGAAATTTTGTAGCAAGCTTGCTATTTTGCTTTAATTTATCGAGGCCCAGGGAAACAAAACGGTTTAAAGCCTCTTTTGAAAGCAGATGGAGTCCTTTTTCCAGGCCGTCCAGAAAGGGGTCTGCCAGGGGAAAATCGGCCCGGGTGACGCGTTGCAACTGCTCGATCTGCCAGACCCGCCTTGAAGAGGAAAATGAGCGTACGGCTCTGGGCAGAACATAAGCAAAATGCTGGCATTTGACATAAGAAAGATCCTGTGAAAAGGTGTCGCAAAGCAGATCAAGATAAGCCGATGCAGATTCAATGTCCCGGTCATTTAATAATGACGCCAGTGCTTGGAGGGGCTCTTTCAAGGTATAGGTCCCCTTGTTTAGCATGATGTCAACTGCTTGCAGAAAACATACAAGAAACCTGTTGTCCCCGTGTGTTAATACCGGAACAAGATAGGTTGCCATAATTTTTCCAAGTGTAGGCCCCTTGAGCCCTGCCTCGCGTAACAGGTCGCGATATTGCTTGATCTTTTTCGAGCCTGTCTCCCCGATAAGATCGACATAACCCATGGCTATCGCCTGGCCGAAAGAGATCTCCTGGGACAGACCCCACAGGGTCTCGTCAACCAGCATGGCGATACTCTGGTCAGAAACCGGGCAGCTTTTTTGCTTAAGACCGGAAATGACTTTTTCCGCAAGATCCGGATCGGCAATGGAAAGGTGCGCTATGGGGTCTTCTTTGTGGTCTTCTAAAGTCATTTTATTTTGACCTTGAAAACCTGGTCCTTTGGGCCAGGTCAGAGTTAACCGGCTCTGCCAGAAGAGACGGCGCAAAAGTTTGAAGTGACCTGCCCGCCAATGCCTGTCTGCTCTTAACTCTGTTAATCATAAG
>JAUVVL010000264.1 GCA_030604635.1 Desulfobacteraceae bacterium | reverse complement strand
GGCGGGGCTGTATTGAGCATTTTGCTTTTCAGAGGCTATTCTTTGTTGCTTTACGCCCTCTCAGCGTAAAGCAACATAATTGAACCTCAGCGTTCTTTGCGACTCTGCGGTGAGTGAATTATAATTATTGACCCTTTTAGGGTCCCAATCAAGACTCCCCTTTTAGGGGAGGTTATTGACTGAACTTTAATTTCAAAACATATATTATTATAATCATAGTGCCACAATGTGGCAAGCTAATATTGCCGTTAACGTCTATAAAAAAAACTGTTTAGCGCCTGTTCTTTTTTTTACGCTCACTTTTGCACGAGTTTAGTCCCGCCTATATTTGTGCCATATGGCATAATCTGCGGCGGGAATTATCTGAATGCGATAATTTTATTTCAAAGAGCTAAATTGATACGATTATAAAAGACTCACCAACTGAAAAGGGTTTGTTTTTCTGTCTTCTAAAAAACCTGTTTCAAATATTTTATGTTGACATCTATCACAATGTGGCATATAATATTTTATTCGTGTTAACTCGATAGTATAGGGATTTCCTTATTATTTGTAATAATATTAATAGACTAAATATCAGACAAGGTTAACGGGATTTGTCGTATTGATTAATGGCGGATTGTCTTATCCCATTTTCATCCCTCCGGGGCGTAGGCCTAACGGGCCGCAGGCAGGAAAATTGGATAAAAAATATCCTGAATATCCCTGGCCCAGACCTGGTTACGGAAGCAACAGCTACCGATAGCCAGTATATAATGATTAATATCTAAAAGTGAACGAAGTTTATTACGTCGCGCCAGGGCGGGCCTGTTGATCCTGTCAAAAAGTACGCCCGAAGGGCGTTAAATTTAGTGGATAAGTATTTCCTTTTTCACAGTTATGAATTCATCACATAGAAAAATAGTTGCCTGCATCTTGCTTATAATGCTTGGAATTAACTTCTCTACCGCAATTGCAGGCACAGTTAATCGGTGCGCAAGCCAAGCGGGCTGTTGTTGCGACGGCATCCAGGGTGCTATCCATGAACCGATACCGGCAGGTGATTCCGCCAGACACGGGTGCTGTTCATCTTCCGGAAATACTTCCTGTAATCTGAATGAAAACTATATGCCTGACTCACAGGTCTTTATAGTATCGTCTGTAAGGGAAAACCTGCGGGAGGCTGAGGGTCTTATTACTTTTGTCATCGGCGAGCCTTCCTTCTTTCAGACTTTTAGAGAGAACGGTACGACAAACCAATTCTGGATCACGACCGGTCCCATCCCCATATACCTTCAAAATCTTACGCTTATTTGTTGATCTATCCTATATACAATATTTCATCTGCAATTTGAGTAACATCCATATTCGTTTGTTAGGACAGAATTCTTTATCCATCAACCGGACAAAAGAAACTATTAAACTTGCAAAAATACAAAGGAGACGTCTGTTATGTCCAAGAAAAAGAAGAAAACCGGAAATGTGAATACAAGATCAGCCAAAAAGGCCGCTGTTCTCGGCACTGAAAGAAAAAACCGGGCCCCGTTAATCATCGTCGGTGTTTGTGCGATTCTGATCTCAGGCGGCGCTTTGGCATTCTACAGTCTTTCCGGAAAAAATACGGCAGCCACTACAGCGCCGTCAGCTATGACTTCCAATGCCTCGGTGGTTACCTATCCAATTAGCCTGTTCAGTGACGGTAAAGCCCGCCATTTCGATTACAGATATAATGATATTACGATTCGCTACTTTATCCTGAAGAGTTCCGACGGCATCATCCGGGCGGCTTTTGATGCCTGCGATGTATGTTGGCCGGCTGGCAAGTGTTATTACCAGGAAGGCGACTATATGGTCTGTAGAAATTGCGGGCGCCGGTTTGCATCGATCCTGGTCAACGAAGTAAAGGGGGGTTGCAACCCTGCACCGTTAAAGCGTGGGATTACAGGTGACAAACTTGTCATTGATGTCAGCGATATCATCGATGGCAAGCAATATTTTAACTTTTCCGGGAAGGCATAAACTATGACATTAAAAGAGATTGCATTTAAAAATCTGATGCGCCGAAAGGGCAAGGCGGCCTTTGTTCTGTCCGGACTCATTATCGGGGTGGCAACCGTTGTAACCATCATCAGCTTTGTTGATGCCATGACCAATGACATTAATCACAAGCTTGAGAAATACGGAGCCAATATTTTAATTGTCCCCCGGACGGATAGCCTTACGCTAACATACGGAGGCCTCTCTCTCGGTGGTGTTTCATTTGAAATGCAGGAAATACGACAGTCAGAATTGGCAGGGATCCATTCCATAAAAAATGCACGCAATATAGCTGCCGTGGGTCCGATGGTTCTGGGCGGCGTTAAGATAAATGATAACCGGGTTCTGCTGGCGGGGGTCGATTTTAAAGCTGCGGGCATTTTGAAACCATGGTGGAAGGTGAGGGGGGGATTTCCTGACGAACAGGGCATCCTGCTGGGAGCCGAGGCCGCTCGCATTATTGGTCTGGGCGTCGGCCAAACCATAACCGTAAATAACCGCCCGCTAAAGATTTCCGGTGTCCTGGAGCCCACAGGATCGCAGGATGATCAACTGGTCTTTGCACGCCTTGAAACCGTTCAGACCTTGCTGAATAAAGAAGGTAAAGTTTCCATGGTGGAAGTGGCGGCCCTGTGCACGGCCTGTCCCATCGGTGATATGGTGAAACAGATTTCAAAAGTGCTGCCTGCTGCAAAGGTTATGGCCATTCAGCAAGTTGTTAAAGGCCGGATGGAAACCCTTACCCAGTTTAGAAAATTTTCTTACGGCATTTCGGCGGTGGTTATCCTAATCGGGGGCCTGGTTGTATTGGTAACCCTGATGGGCAGTGTCCGGGAGCGTACAGAAGAAATTGGCATTTTCAGGGCGATCGGCTTTCGCAAAGGTCACGTGATGCGGATAGTATTTCTTGAGGCTGGAATCCTATCCGGCCTGGCCGGAATATTGGGTTATCTCCTTGGGATCGGCGGGGCCCATGTCGGGTTGAGACTGTTTTCCGGAAGCTCGACACCGACAATCCCCATTGACATTGAAATGTTCTTCGGTGCTATTTTAATGGCGATCGTAGTCGGTCTGGTTGCAAGCGCGTATCCTGCTTTCATGGCCGCCAGGCTCGATCCCAATGATGCATTGAGATCTCTCTAGTCCGAATGAGGAGGTTTGTATGAGCTATATAATTGCGGAGAATCTTTTCAAAGAATATGGCAACGGTGATTCGATTGTGGCTGCCATTTCAAATATCAACTTTAAAATCGCTTCCGGAGAGTTTGTCGGGGTTATGGGTGAATCCGGAGCCGGAAAATCCACCCTCTTATCCATAATGGGTGCCATGAACTCTCCGACTTCAGGCGGTTATATCGTTGGCGATATCGATGTCTATGCCCTGAGTCAGGAGCAGCAGGCGGATTTTCGGAGGGAGTTTCTGGGATTCGTGTTTCAGAGTTATCACCTGGTGTCCTATCTTACCGTTTTGGAGAATGTCCTGCTGCCTCTGACCACTGTAAAGGCCGGACGGAAGAAAAAGCAGGCCATGGCAAAAGAAGCCCTTGCCAGTATGGGACTGGATGGAAAATTCCATCGCCTGCCGAATCAGATTTCCGGAGGTGAAAAAGAGCGGGTGGCCATTGCCCGGGCTATTGTCAACGATCCACCGGTATTACTGGCGGATGAGCCCACGGGAAATCTGGACACCAAAACCACCCATGAGGTTATGGAGCTGTTTCAAAGGATCAACAAGGAGGGAATGACCATTATCATGGTTACCCACAGCGCTGAGTGTGCCGAATACACCCAAAGAATTTTGCGCATTTGTGACGGCAGACTGTTGGAAGAAGATAAATCCGTGAAGAAGGTGAGCGCTCAAGGGTTTAAGAAGCCCCCTGAAACCAAAGCGGCCTAGCTCGAAGCATTCATGGTGAACTTAATCTGATATTCCAGATATTAAGAAACATTTAATACGAATATGTTTAAAGGGTATTACCCAGATAAATAATCTTATATATTGGAGGTGTTTTAATATGAAAATTGGCAAATTAAGTATTTCAAAAAAAGTCATCATCTTAGTGATAATTGTTTTAATTGCAGTCGCGGGGGTCGTATCCTTCGCCTATACATCGGCGGCCACCAGGAAAGCGGCTTCACCTGATACTGAAGCATATACCTCAACCAATTTTAACAAGCAGGCTGGATCTCTCGGCGATAGCCGGGATTCGATATCATCAGGCGAGCTCGAAATTACCGACAAAATATCCAAGGTGATTCTTCGTGTTGACAGTATGTCCTGCTCAGGCTGTATCTACACCATTAAATCAAGCCTTGCCGGGTTCAAAGGTGTCCGTGAAATTCTGGTGAATCTACCTGCCGGGCAGGCAGAAATCTATTATGACAATGAACAATTAAAGGATGTCAACCGTATTGCAGACGCCATAACCGCCAGCGGATACCCTGCGCAAGTAACTGAAGTGCTGTCGGCTGATCAGGTCAGAAAAGAGCAGGATCTGGCGGCGGCGCGTTCTATAAATTACATTGCATCTGTCGGCGAATGGGATATTTCACGG
>JAUVVL010000193.1 GCA_030604635.1 Desulfobacteraceae bacterium | reverse complement strand
ATGGCAAAGTAAAAAGCTCCAAATTCAAGGCGCGCGAATTTTGTGTCATGAGGCGTACTTAGCGTACGCCGCAATGACAACGAAATGAAGCGCAACGCAGAAGTTGGACTTTTTACGAAGCCATCAATTATTTGAAACCTAAAGAATATATAGGGAAGGAAATGATGGGCAAATCTTTTATAAAATGTCCTAAAGATCCGAAAATGCAATATTATCGTGAGGTTTGCAAGGAAATTTTTCGGAAAGGGAACATGCGCAACTGGTGTAAGGCCTGTGAGGTTTTTAAAGACCAGAAAAAAGCAACTGGAGAGTCATAAACACCAGAGAAATTAAATATCAAAAATGAGGGGATTACTTTCATCTCTTCGGAAATGACCAGCACCGGTTCTACGATATTGTTTATACAACTTCCTTTTCGCTCCCACTTACCTGGTTTTTGGTTGACATCGGGGCGAGGTTTCTCCTATGTTCAGTTCATATTATTTGTTTTTTCCCGGCATTTTTAAAATAAGTTGAAATGTTTTCACTGTACTCTGAATTTTTTCATCATGCAAAGGAGGTAGCCTATGTACGTTGGCCGTATTATGCATACATACCTTGTGACAGTTCCCCCTGATACCACCCTAATAGAAGCAAAAGATATTATCGCTAAAAAGCGGATCAACCACCTTCTAGTTGTAGATAAAAATGAAGAATTGGTCGGAATTGTTTCGGACAGAGATATTAAGCAGAGCTGGGCATCTCCGGCCATAACACTCAGCGTTCACGAGTTGAACTATCTGTTGATGCAGTTGACAGTTGAAATGATCATGGCGAAAAAGATCGTTACCATATTGCCAAGCACAACCATTGAACGTGCCGCCCGCATCATGCAGGAAAACAGGATCAGCGCTTTGCCGGTAATGGAAGGGGAAAAGCTTGTTGGGATTATTACAACCAAAGATGTCATGGATGTTCTGCTTCGCGCTATCGGCTTTGGTGAGGGAAGCACTCGGTTTACCGTTTTGGTTGAGGATCGCATCGGGGTGGTGGCTGAGGTGTCAAGACTCCTCAAAGAGCAGAAGATCAACATCCGGAGTCTGGTCACCTGGCCGGAGAAAAAACACCCGGGAGTTTATCAACTCGTCATGAGGGTGGGCGCTGAAGATGGGGAAAAGGCGATTTCAGTGTTAAGTGATGGCGGCTTCAAAGTACTGACAGCATATGTTCAGGATTTAACTCCGTTCCTGCCAAAGAGATAGCCCAAATTTCTTATCCCGCTTGAAGCGGGATTCATTTGCAAGGGTAAATTCTTCATGAGAAATTCGGGTTAGTGGTTGTGTCAACTGTTATTGGAGAGCATGTCGACGAAAATAAGCAGCATGCCCCTCAATTTAGGTGTCATTTCTTTAAACTGTATGCCTACTGCCAAGGATTTTTCCCCTTCAAAAGAAATCTTTCTGCTCCACATAGCCGTACCTGGAACTTTGATGGAAAAAGCGTCGCCCGGGAAATAGACATCAATCCTGGAAATTTTTAAGATCTCGTCAATGGATGTGATATCCTGATATTCTGCATTCAACACGATACCAACTCCTCCCACCGAGATATCCCTTGAACAGCCGTACAAAACTAGCGGGTAATTGTCCGTTCCTTTTCGATAAATCTCCAGACTCATCTGTATGCAAAGAGGTTGTCTGCCTAATATGCGATCTTCTCGTGAAGATGTTTTCCTTAAAGATTTAGAACTGTCATCAAACATCTTGATTAGAGCTTGTTCCACATTAGGATATTTTTTGCACACCTCTATCAACCTGGGTTTGGTTATTTTACCTAACTCTACGGAGGTGATCGTTTCAGTATCGGATTGAGACACATTTTCTTCTTCGAATGGGAAAATATCGCCGAAAAATTCATTTTCGGACAGGTAGATGGTAGAATCCTTGGAGGTCTCTTGTTCATTACTTTGAGGCTTATAGGTCGTATCCTTCACAGTACCGGCTGCGATGAAGTATAGGCTATTATCCACATCCCCTGTCTTTTTTATCATTTTGCCTTCCGGTAAACGCACCCTTGCCATTCGAATGGTAACAGCGGCCATCTCAGAATACGACAGACTGTTTAAAAAAATGTGCAAGGGCGTCTCATCAAAGGCTGCTTTACGAAGGATTGAGTAAAAAGGACGGGCTTGCTGTAGGGAGGGCTTGAAAATACGCCATTCCAGTATTTTCACAAGAACGGCTGATAACATCATACCAGCATCGATATAGAGAGTTGCAGCCTTTCTGTATGCTTTGGCAGCGGCATCTATCAAATTATTCTTGATCAACAAGTCGGCATATACGCTCTGAAGTGCCGGGTTATTGGGAAATATTTTGAGTATGCTTTCAAACTCAGAGATGGAACTGATCGTTATTGATCCATCAATGATGTTTCTGACGATACTCCTATGTCTGTTATTCAGTTCTACCAATATCTTTTTCTCCTGAATAAGCCTTACGGAATACTTGTTATCTCTAACGAGCCGATCCTTTATATTAAAAAAGCGCAACGGAAATAACTTCCCAACTCGGTTGAATCGGATGTGGTAAAAGACCTTAAGATACCATAAATATTAGAACATCACAAAAAGCAAGTCAACTAAAATAGTAAAGATTGACTTTATCTACATAAAAATCATATAGTCTAAAACCTGCATAAACGTAACATTTTAGCCCTTTGAAAACATTATCGCATTCAGGTAATCCGGTTTTAAACCGTGTCAAACTCGTGCATAAGTGAGCGTAAAGAAAGAACAGATGCTATCCTGTATATAAAAGTCGGTTAAATGCGAATATTATTTAACTCACAGGTAAAATTTGCTATTTTGCTGTTCTTTCTAAACGCTCTCTAATACACTCAAACAGTGACCCACTTTAAAACCGGATCACCTGAATGCTTGTGGAACACGTTTTTCAAAAAGCTAAATTAATACGCATAAACAATCTTGATGGTTTCGTAAAAAGTCAAAACTTCCTGCCCGCAGGCCTGCAGGCGGGGCGGGGCTGAATTATTCAATTTTACGCATTCATAATGTCTTTAAATAATTCGCAATTCCTTAATCCCTTAATCCATGTAAAAAGGACTTTTTACATGGGCATCAATCTTGATTGATGAAACTCAAATAGACAAATTCGGGTTAGAATAACATGAATATATTCGATGGAATTATTTATAATGTACGGGGGTTTTGGTTGGGGATTAAAACGCCCAAACTCCTGCTACTGGGTCTTACCCGGCTTATTGCAGTCATCATTATCACCATCATTTTCGCAAGTCTGATCCTTGTATACCATCAGGAGATATTAAATCTTATCTGGATAAAACCTGAAAGCCGATGGCTTTTGTGGTTATGGCATATTTTTTCCTGGGTTCTTTCCTTTCTCCTCGTGGGGGTGTCAACGGTTCTTTCGTATCTTGTTTCGCAGGTCCTTTTTTGTGTGATCATCATGGACGCCATGTCAAGGATTACCGAACTCCTGGTGTCCGGTCAGGAAAAGGAGCCGGAAAAAATGCCTCTCCTTGGCCGACTTTTTTTTCTGGTCAAACAGGAAATCCCTCGAACGATAGTGCCTGTTCTACTGAGTCTCTTTATCATGACTCTTGGCTGGCTTACGCCGCTGGGTCCGGTTTTGACGATTTTTTCCACAATAACGGCCGTAATTTTTCTCGCCTGGGATAATACAGATCTTGTTCCGGCCAGACGGCTTTATCCTTTCAAGACGCGTCTCAAGCTTCTCTTCAAAACCCTGCCTTTTCACTTTGGGTTCGGTCTCTTGTTCCTGATTCCGGTTGCGAGCATATTTTTTCTCTCTTTTGCTCCCGTCGGCGCCACGCTCTACTATATAAGGGAGCATGTCTAGAAAAAAAATATCAGTAAAATGTATAGCTTATTCCGGACACTTTTTAATTTGTATAAATTAATACAATTTATTTGTACACATTTATACAAATTTTCTTGACAAATTTTATAAAAAAATATTATCAAATTTATTAAGAATTTCAATGGAATCAACAAGCATGTATTGGTATCAATAAATACAACTTT
This sequence comes from Desulfobacteraceae bacterium, assembly GCA_030604635.1. GTDB lineage: Bacteria > Desulfobacterota > Desulfobacteria > Desulfobacterales > UBA11574 > JAUVVL01. The sequence goes on along the minus strand of JAUVVL010000193.1, from coordinate 3,439 downwards.
TTTGTACACATTTATACAATTTCTCTTGACGAACTTCATAATAAAAGTATGAGAAACTCTATAAGGAGAATTAATGGGTGCAACCAGCAAATATAGGCTTACAAGCGATGATTTAATATCAACTCTTGATAACTGGGACAGCCTTATGAACTTTAACATCCGGCTGATTGCATGTGGCGGAACAGCCATGACCCTACTCGATATAAAGGAATCAACAAAGGATATCGATTTTATTGTGCCTGTTGAAACTGAATACAAAAGATTAATGAAGTTTTTGAAAAAAATAGGATATCACGATGCGGGAGGTGGCTTGCATCATCCAGCCGACCCTAACTTTATTTATCAGTTCTGGCCCGGGAACCAAGTTTTCACCACCCAACTACTTGATCCTATACTGAATCAAGGGAAACACATTTTTGTTAAAGAATGGCGTCATATTTACTTGGGTTCCATAAATCTGATGGATATTGTCATAACAAAAATGTTTCGAGGGACGAGTGTGGATGTTGCCGATTGTACAGCTGTTTTTATAAAAGGAGAGATTGACGCTGAGCAGTTGCTAACAAGGTATATAGAAGCTGCCCTTTATGATCTTAACCCGGAAAAAGTTATAAAGAATTTTATTTATTTCATTGGAAAACTATTCGAAAGACAATTGGTCACTGATGAATTTTTGAAAAAGGTGAAATCATGCCTATGAAAAGGGAAGATTTAATCGATTCCTTGGGTAATCTGGGATATCCGGTCATATCCAAAGACAAAAAGAAAACAAAGAAAAACGAAATTATTAACGTTCTGGACGCATTAGTTGATTTGGACGAACCAAGGCTAATAGAGGGGTTCCCTGTGGTTCTTGCATACTGTGCCCACAGAGGTTTTAATTTCGACATACAAAGATTGCTTTCAATACCCGGTGAGAATAGCAAAAAAAGACAAAATCTTGAGAAATTACTATTGTTGACCTCTGAATTGCTTAATCTGGAAAATCTACAACATCCATTAGGCCTAGAAAGCATAGCAAAATCTTTGAAAAAGAAGTATGGGGATTTACTTTCAGCAGAAGTAGTAGATTTGGGAAGAGGGATTTCTCTATCAACAGACCGCCTTCGCAATACCTTAAAGAGGTACAACCCAAATCTTGGAAAACAGAAGTCTGATAAAGAAAAAGCAATTGACAGGCAGAGGCGATCATTCCAGATAAATTTGCACCTCAGCTCTCTTTTTTCACCAAAGCAAAAAGAGCTTGTGTTAAAAAAGTACAATAAAGAGCCATTAAGCAAAACAGAGCAAGAATATTATTCAAGGGTAGTGAAGAAAAAAATCGAGGCCTTGGCCGATAGTGCCGTAAGGAGAATAGCCACGACACTTGCTAAGAAATAGAAAAATGTTAGATAATGCTGAAAAGGCGGTATTCCTGGTCTGATCTCTACGGATTTAACCATAATTAAAATATGGATGGATATTAAAAAATGCTTAGATCAAGCCCGCAAGAAACCGGTCTGAAGATACAACCCGAACGCCTTTTATAAAGCTGTCGACATCTCCTTTTTTAACAACCTGGTAGCAAAATGGAATGCTCAACTTTTCTTTGAAGTAAAACAGATGTGGCGATACATTGGTATCGTTCATTTTGGCTTCCAGTGCAAACCAGGGTTTTTCGTCAATAGTTACGAAAAAGTCGACTTCCTTTTTTTCAACACTTCTAAGAAAATATAAATTTGCTTTGTACCCCTCATAATCTCGGAGAAAGTGAGTTAGTTTTAAAAGATGAGATGCCACGCAATTCTCAAATCGCACGGCTTCATTATCGATTTCCGACCAATCCCAGAGATAAAGTTTGGCTTCCTTTTTTAGGGATCGAAAATTTTTCCCCACAAAGGGATATATTCTGAAGCAGTAATAAAATGACTCCAGTATATTGAGCCAACTCGAAACGGCCCGGTGGCTGACCTCAAGATCTTCTCTAAGGGAATTGATCGACAGCAATGAGCCGGCTTTTTCGGGAAGCAAATCTCCCAAGAGCTGCATACTAACGATATCCCTGACCTGTTCGACATCGCGAATGTCCTCCCTAAATAATCTTTCGGTCTTTTCGTTGTGCCATCTTCTCAGGACTTTAATATTCTGTTTTAGAAATGGCTCAGGAAATCCGCCAAATTTATCAAGAGCTTTAAATATCTCTTTTTCTCTCCGGGAGCGGATGGGTATTTCCTTCATAACTTCCGGTATCGATATCCTGCCGATCAGCTCAGCCAGCGAAAAGGGATGGAGGCGATAATAATGATACCGACCAAGCATTGAATCCCCACCTTTTTGGTATATGTCCAGCCGAGCACTACCGGTAATCAGGAAGTGATATTTGCCTTTCAGTGTGTCATACTCTCCTTTTACGAACGATTTCCATTTTTTATATTTGTGAATTTCGTCAAGGATGATCAGATCGGCATTACCGGGCCAGTTAGAACTCATAATTTTGCGTCGGTTACTTTTGCTGTCCCAATTATAGTAACCTGACTGGCGGTACTGTTTGGCAATCAAGTCTCGCGCAATGGTGGTTTTACCCACTTGCCTTGGGCCACCGATAAAAACCATTTTTTCCGCAAGGTCTTCAATAACGAATTTTGTCAGATATCTCTGTTTTATCATAACAAGGTTATTGCAACTTTAAATTGATATGTCAATAATTTTTGCTTATAAGCAAAATTTGTTTAAATCTTTTTTGCTTACGGTCAAATATTTCCGAAAAACAAAAATAGGTTACAGTAGGAAGTACTGTAACCTATTGACTTTTTTTAGTACGCCCGGCAGGATTCGAACCCCGCTAAACAGCGGCGGGATTTCGGCTGCGCCTCAACCTGCGGCCTTGGTCCGAATCCTGCCAAACCATTAAATAAAAAAGGAGAGTGCACAGTTCATTTGCAGCTCCCCTATTTTATCTGTTTTTGGTACGCCCGGCAGGATTCGAACCTGCGGCCTACGGATTCGAAGTCCGGCGCTCTATCCAGCTGAGCTACGGGCGCGTGGTCTCGATAAATGGGGTGAGTGACGGGACTTGAACCCGCGGCATCCAGGGCCACAACCTGGTGCTCTACCTACTGAGCTACACCCACCATGAAAGATGTTATTGAAGTTTTTTATCTGAAAATCCATCTATAATTAATAAATAATTATCAGATTAACTGAACCATTACAAGATATTTTATCCCAATCCATAATAAATTTTGAGGCATCCCTACTTGGGCCAACTTAGTGTTGATTCTTCTCGGCTTCTAATATAAAATAAAGATTTAGGTAATAGTTCAGCCACAAAGCCACGAAGACACTAAAATTATATTATAATTCTTTTAATGTCATTTAATTAGAGGTGCGATAAAATTGAAAAGAAAACCAGTACATTTGCCTGTCAATTTTATATGGATTATTCTATTTTTGAAAATGT
>JAUVVL010000038.1 GCA_030604635.1 Desulfobacteraceae bacterium | reverse complement strand
ATGATGGTAGTCTCTTTGCCGCCGGAAGCATCGCCGCCGGTGGCAAAGGCGGCCCCCACCTTGTTTTCCATTTTTCTACGCACTCCGACGAAGTCGTCGAAGACCTTTTTTAATTCCGCTGCCATCACCCCGAAATAGACAGGTGATCCTGCAATGATCCCGTCGGATTCATTAAAGTCCTTCTTGCCGACCTCATCAGTGGAACGGAGCAAGCAGCGAACACCATCGACCGATTCTACACCCTGGGTTACAGCCTCGGCCAGCGTGCGGGTGTTTCCGGACCGGGAGTAATAGAGTACAAGTACCTGCATGATTGATTCCCTCCTTAACTATCATTTTTTCCATACCTAAATCCTGCAAGCGTCGAGTTTGCCACCCCGGTGAAATAGGCTTCGCATTTCACTGGGCAGGGAGATACAAGGCAGTCCCGCCGTGGCGGGATGAAATCGACGCTCCCGAAGGGCAAACAATCTTGAAAATATCTTGAAAAAGTGCCGTGTTAATTTTGATGCATAAACTATCTGACACAAATCCGCTCAACACACTGTATATATTCAGCATTTAAACTCCTTCAAGATTGTTTGTACAGGTTTTAGGTCATATTCTATCATACTTATTAGCCCATCGCCAATATATTTATCATGTTTGCCCGGCCTGCCATGTGAATCGTTTTTGCATTAATTTCGCAATCTCTCTATCGGACAAGAAAAAAAGGGTGACCTTCATGGTTTTTTGGGCGCGCCGGCCGCTTTTGGGAAGACGCGAAAATTTTTTATTATTTAAATTCAACCAGCAAACAGCCCATCTCCCGCTCGTAAAAAATCTGTAGTGCCCAAATCTCCCTTCGTGCACCGCTAACCTGCTGATATCGAATGAGAAAATACTTATAAGCATGAAGTTGGGTTAGGCAATCGAGCAAAAAAAGCATTTTAGCTTGATTACAGGGGATGAAAACATATATGAGTTAAAACGAAATCAGCAAGCCTTTGAATACCTTGCAAACTATTAAAAAGAATAGGGTGGAATAACCAGAACGAGTTCATGGTCTTTTTGGGTGCAATGCTTATTCTTGCAAAGGCAGTGAAAAAATTTCCTCATTGCTACGTTAATAATGTTTATCATTGGAAAATGAATCGTGAATGATGTAGAGACAAGTCAGTTTAGCAAAGACAAAAATATTGGCAGTGAGGCTTTTCGCACCCAACTTTCTCCAATCCTGCTGATAGCGTCCATCTTTTTTTTAAACTTTACTTCCAGAATCATTGTAGCTCCGTTACTGCCTATAATTGAAAAAGATTTAAGATTTAGTCATGGTGATGCTGGTTCGCTTTTTCTGTTCCTTTCCATTGGGTATTTCATATCACTTCTCGGGTCTGGACATATATCTTCTCGTATTACCCATAGAAAAACGATTTCTGTTTCGGCTATAGCTGTAGGTACTGCTCTTTCATTAATTTCTTTTAGCAAAAGTCTCTTTGCTATGCGATGTTGTGTATTTCTGCTGGGAATTTCAGCGGGTACATATCTTCCATCGGGAATTACAACGGTTACATCTCTTGTTAATCCCAAGCACTGGGGTAAAGCTGTTGCAATTCATGAAATTGCCCCAAATTTGAGCTTTGTATTGATACCGTTATTGGCTGAGATGCTTCTTCATTGGTTTATCTGGCGTAATATTTTATTTTTAATTGGAATAGTATCGGTTATTATGGGATTTGCTTTTGCCCACTTTGCTAAGGGAGGGAATTTCTTAGGAGAAGCTCCTAATTTTTCATCTATTAAGACAATTATAGAGATCCCTGCTTTCTGGATTTTGATTTTTCTATTCGGTTTGGCCATTACCGGTTCACTTGGAATATATAATATGCTTCCTTTATACCTGGTAACTGAACATGGATTAAGTCAAAAGTGGGCGAACAGCTTGGTAGGCATTTCCCGCATTTCGACTTTAGGGATTGCGTTTTTAGCAGGATGGGCAACAGATAGGCTTGGTCCAAAAACAATTATGGTTAGTGTATTTTTTATTACCGGAATTCTTACACTACTACTTGGTATAGTTTCGACAAACTGGATTGCAATTGTAGTATTCCTTCAACCTATGTTGGCGGTATGCTTCTTTCCCGCTGGTTTTGCGGCCTTATCATCAATAAGTACACCTGAAAACAGAAATGTGGCAATCTCTTTAACTATACCAATAGCTTTTGTTTTAGGAGGTGGTGCTATTCCCGCTTTGATTGGGATTATGGCTGATAAAGGTTACTTTGCTTGGGGCATCAGTCTCTCCGGGGCACTGATCATGACTGGTTTCTTTTTATCATTCTTTCTGAAATTATCAGAAAAATAAATGATTTGTTTGATACAAATTGTTAAACGGCAAAATGTAAACAGGGGGTCAACAGCAATAATCTTTATATCATGTTGCTATATATGAACTCAAAATCTGCACACGAATATGTGCAGTGCACACAATCATGTGCACCCGAATTTTCATCAATCTTTAAAGGGTTTACGAACATTTTCATTTTCATCTGTACACAAACGTGTGCAACCCTTCCATACCATCCCCATATGTATCAATTTTAGTGCTCGCCTATAATTGTTGTAAAATTAGACACTTATATCATCCACCAGGAATCTTATCTAATTGGCACAGATCATGCGATAATATTCAGATCTTTTACTATAAAATATAGAGGTATTTGTAAAAATCAAAGCTGAAATGGCTCCAGTTAAAGATGTCTCACTTTCTAACAGATTTTATTTGGAATGAAAGTGGACAAGCTGAAGTGAAAATTTGGCACAAAAATCCAACTAAATGAAATTTGATGATCTCGTAAAAAGTCAAAAAGCTCCCTCTCCCTTGACGGGAGAGGGATGGGGTGAGGGTGAATAAGATGGAATTTCAGTTAGTTATCCCCCCTCCCCTTAATCCCCTCCCACCAGGGGAGGGGAAACTCTACTTTTTATGAATTTGTCAAATTTAAAGTTGAATTTTTAAAAAGGGCACAAAAAATTGAAAAATCTGTAGTGACCATAAAAAAATAAAAATAATTAAAATCCAATGAGTTAGAGTTTTACTTGACGAACTTGGGCTATCCAGAATACCGATTATGCGTAGTTTTACGTATAAAAATATACGTAGTTTACGGTATTGACACTTCAGACCATATATAATTATGTGCCTTCAGGTTAAGCAAAAAACATGCTTATAAATTTGCTGATTGGATTTAAAGATAACAGGGGAAAACTCATGAAAAAGACAATTCTGGTTACATTATGTTTACTTCTTGGGCTATTTGTCAGCACCGCTTTTGCAGTTGAGGTAACTGTATTAGGGCCTAATCAGTACTTGAGAACTTCGGGTGCCCCCGATGTCTATACTGATACGTTTTCTGCGATTCCTGGGGAAGGCAGGCTCATTGTTAATAATGGAGCTGCGGATGGTGAACACAGAATAACCGATGCTATAAGCAGTGCGGTAATTCTTGTTAATGGAGTGCAAATATTTGGACCGAGTGATTTTAACCAGCAGGTTTATCTCCTTGAGATCCCTGTTAATCTCGCTGATAGCAACTCGATTTCAGTAGAACTGGCGAGCGGACCGGGGAGTTATCTGACCATTGAGGTAAGAGAGGAAGTAGCCCCGCCTACTGTTACTCTCAGCGCCGATCCTGGGACCATCATGGTCGGCGAATCCTCCACGCTCACATGGAATTCAACTAATGCGGATTCCTGTGTGATCGAGCCTGGTATCGGCAGTGTTGACGTAAGCGGTTCCATCACGGTATCACCTACAGAAACCACAACTTACACAATCACAGCTACTGGTCTTGGTGGAACAGCGACGGCAAGCGTTACGGTTGCTGTGACCTATCCGCCGCCCACCGTAAACATAAGCGCCAATCCTGTAACTATCCAGGTCGGCGAGTCTTCCACCCTAACGTGGAGTTCAACAAATGCGGATTCCTGTGTGATCGAGCCGGGTATAGGCAGTGTTGATCTGAATGGATCAATTTCAGTATCCCCAATTGAGACCACGACCTATACCATTACGGTCACAGGCTCTGGTGGGTCAGCCAGTGCCGATGTTAATGTTGCCGTAATCCCACTTGAAATTAAACTTACGGCCAGCGATGCATTTTATTTTGACTGGTTCGGAGAATCCGTATCCATCAGTGGCGACTATGCCATTGTGGGGGCTTATGGTGATGATGATAGCGGAAGTAATTCAGGCTCAGCATATATTTTCAAGCGAGATAGCCCCACCTGGACTCAGCAGGCTAAACTAACCGCCTATGATGCCGACACATACGACTCGTTCGGACGTTCAGTATCCATCAGCGGCGACTACGCCATTGTAGGGGCTACGGGTGAAGATGATAGCGGACAAAATTCAGGCGCAGCCTGTATTTTCAAGCGTGATTGCTCTACCTGGACTCAGCAGGCCAAACTCAAGATCAGCAGTACATGTCCAGGTTGCTTTTTTGGGTCTTCCGTATCAATCAGCAGTGATTATGCTATTGTGGGAGCTAAGGGTTATAATCAATATTCAGGCTCAGCATATATTTTCAAGCGTGAAGGTTCCATATGGACTCAGCAAGCGAAACTTATGGCCAGCGATTATGCAAATTATGACTGGTTCGGACATTCCGTATCAATAGACGGCGACTACGCTATTGTGGGGGCTTGTCGTGACGATGATGGTGGAAGTAGTTCAGGTTCGGTCTATATCTTCAAGCACGATGGCTCTACCTGGATCGAGCAGGCAAAACTCACGGCCGGCGATGCAGCAGCAGGTGACCTTTTCGGATATTCCGTATCCATCAGTGGCGACTACGTCATTTTGGGGGCTTATGGTGAAGATGATAGCGGACAAGATTCAGGCTCAGCATATATTTTCAAGCGTGAAGGTTCCATATGGACTCAGCAGGCCAAGCTTATGGCTAGCGATTATGCAAATTATGACTGGTTCGGATATTCCGTATCCATCAGTGGCGACTATGCCATTGTGGGGGCTTATCGTGACGATGATGGTGGAAGCGATTCAGGCTCAGCATATATTTTCAAGCGTGAAGGTTCCATATGGACTCAGCAAACGAAACATACGGCCGGCGATGCAGCAGTAGGTGACTGGTTCGGAAAATCCGTATCCATCGGTGGTAATTACGCCATTGTGGGGGCTAGTTATGACGATGTTGGCGTATATTATAATGCAGGCTCAGCATATATTTACCCTATTCTTCCTTCTCTCAATATTCCCACCGTAAACATAACCGCCGATCCTGAAACTATTCAGGTTGGAGAATCTTCCACACTGACATGGAATTCGACACATGCTGATTCCGCTGTCATTGATCAGGGAATAGGCAGCGTTCCTGCAAGCGGTTCCATCATGGTATCGCCAACCGAGACTACAACCTATACAATCACGGCCACAGGCCCTGATGGGACTGCCAGCGCCAATGTTAAAGTTGCCGTAATCCCTCATGAAATTAAACTTACGACCAGCGATGTAGCGGAAAATGACTGGTTTGGTTATTCAGTTGATATCAACGGTGACCACGCTATTGTGGGGGCTAGTCATGACGATGATAGCGGAATGAATTCAGGCTCAGCATATATTTTTACGCGGGAGGGTTCTATTTGGACTCAGCAGGTAAAACTCACAGCCGGCGATACAGCATTGGGTGACGTGTTTGGACATTCAGTATCCATCAGCGGGGACTACGCCATTGTGGGGGCTTTTCTTGACGATGATGGTGGAGTCAGTTCAGGTTCGGCCTATATCTTCAAGCACGATGGCTCTACCTGGATCGAGCAGGCAAAACTCACGGCCAGCGATGCAGCAGCAGGTGACTGGTTCGGATATTCAGTATCTATCAGCGGGGACTACGCCATTGTGGGGGCCTGGTGTGACGATGATGCCGGATACTCTTCAGGCTCAGCATATATTTTCAAGCGAGAGGGTTTCATATGGACTCAGCAGGCAAAACTCACGGCTGGAGATGCAGCGGCATTGGAACATTTCGGATATTCCGTGTCCATCAGCGGGGACTACGCTATTGTGGGGGCTCATGCTGACGATGAGGCTGGAGACTTATCTGGTGCAGCCTATATTTTCAAGCGAGAGGGTTCCATATGGACTCAACAGGCAAAACTTATGGCCAGCGATGCAGCGGCACTTGACTTTTTTGGAGCTTCCGTATCCATCAGTGGTGACTACGCCGTTGTGGGGGCTGGTGGTGACGATGATAGCGGAATTAATTCAGGCTCAGCCTATATTTTCAAGCGGGGGGGTTCTATTTGGACTCAGCAGGTAAAACTCACAGCCGGCGATGCAGCATTGGGTGACGGGTTCGGAAAATCCGTATCCATCAGTGGTGACTACGCCATTGTGGGGGCTCACAATAACGATGATACCGGATACTCGTCAGGCTCAGCCTATATTTTCAAGCGAGAGGGTTCTGTTTGGACTCAGCATGCCAAACTCATGGCCAGCGATGCTGCGGCAGAAGACCGTTTCGGTTTTTCAGTATCCATAAGTGGAGTCTATGCCATTGTTGGGGCTTATGGTGACGATGATAGCGGAAGTAATTCAGGCTCAGCATATTTTTACCATTTTTTCACTGATCCCGTTGTAAACATAAGCTCAGATCCTGAGACCATCATGGTCGGCGAGTCTTCCACGCTCACATGGAGTTCAACCAATGTTGATTCATGTGTCATTGAGCCCGACATAGGCATTGTTGCCGTGAATGGATCGACAACGGTATCACCAACAGAGACCACAACCTATACCATCACGGCAACAGGTCCTGATGGAACAGCAACTGATAGTATTACAGTCACCGTGAACTATCCGCCTACTGCGGTCATAATCGCCGATCCTGAAACTATTCTTGCTGGCGAATCCTCCACCCTGACGTGGAGTTCCACCAATGCTGATTCCTGTTTCATCGAACCGGATATCGGCAGCGTTAACATGAGCGGTTCCATTACAGTGACACCTAATGAGACTACTACATATACAATCACAGCCACAGGACCCGGAGGTGCGGTATCGGACAATGTCACCGTGATTGTCATTTCACTCACCGTGAGTATAAGCGCCGATCCTGAAAGTATTCTGGTCGGAGGGTCCTCCGTGCTGACATGGAGTTCCACCAATGCAGATTCAGTAACGATTGATCAGGGTATAGGGAGTGTTGACACAATCGGCTCCATCCCGGTGTCACCTGACGAGACCACCACGTACAACATTACGGCCACAGGACTTGGCTACACGGCCACAGCCAGCGTCACGGTGACGGTCACCCCTATAGCCATATCCATCACTTCTCCTTTGGAAGGAGAAACTATCAACAGACCGAATACCATTGTCCAGGGCACGATTACCAACCTCACAGGCAATGAAACCGGTGTCTATGTCAACGGGATCGTAGCCATGGTATATGGAGATCAGTTTGTGGCCAATAACGTTCCCTTAGCAGAAGGGGAAAATACCATCACCGCTGTTGCCACGGACGCGGCCGGATACACGGATAGCGCCTCAATCACGGTTTATTCGGACATCACAGACGACTATATCCGGGTCACTGCGGAACCCGAGTCAGGGGTCTCCCCCCTTGAGGTGGTCTTAAGGGCCGAAGGGTCCTTTACTCCATCGAACCTAAGTTTCACAAAAATATCTGGCCCGGAGCCGGCGGAATATCTGCCAGGCTCAGAGCCGAACGAAATCAAGGTTAGGCTGGAAGAGACCGGGGTGTATTATTTCCTGGCCACAGCCGAAGACGATCAGAGCAATACTTACACCGATACAGTAGCAGTACAGGTTTTAGATGTAGCGGTGCTGGATGCATTGCTTAAAGCCAAGTGGAATGGGATGAAGACAGCATTAATCGCCGAAGATATTGAAGGAGCATTAAACTACATCGAACAATACTCAAGGGAAACTTACCAGGACATCTTTAATGCCCTCGGTTCGAGCTATTTGTCATCCGTAGCTGAAAATATGGAAGACATCCAGTTGATTTATGCGCTCAACGGTCTTGCCAAATACAGGATTCGAAGAAACCAAGAGATTAACGAGGCTCAACATACTATCACTTATTATATTTATTTTCAAATAAATGGACATGGTGTGTGGACGATTAGAGCATTTTAAGTATGGTCTGTCGTATACAATGGACTAACTATTATGAATTGAAAGGAGACTATAGTGAAGAGACGCACTCTTCTAATTATGGCTTTGTTTTTACTAACGATTTTTGCTGGTTGTACGCCAGTCCGGTATGAAAATGATTACAAGGGAAAGATCATTGATGCTGATACAGGAAAACCGATCGAAAAAGTAGTGGTTCTTGGCGTATGGTTCAAGGCTTACCCAACTCCCGGAGGTGCGGCGCATGAGTTTTATGATGCTAGAGAAGCGGTAACAGATAAGCACGGAGAATTCTCCATTCCCGGAATGGGGTTACTGATACTCAGCAACATTGAGTCCATGGATGTATTGATATTCAAGGCGGGATATGAGTACATCGGTATGGGACCATGGATCTCATTCAAGAAGAGTAGTTTTTTTCAAAACAAAATCAGATGGGAAGGCGATATGGCGATTATACCTTTGAAAAAGTTAACAATAAAAGAGCGTCGTAAAAAGGGCATCCCGTCGTTTCCACCTGTTGAAGCATCAAAAGAAAAAGTCAAATTTATGTTAAAAGAAATGAACAGAAATTTGATAGAGCTAGGATTAGATCCAATCGATATTTGGAGAGGTGAAGAGATATGAAAAAATGTGTATTTGTTATAGTGATTTTCTTATTTTTATTTATTTTTCTTTCTTATGAGAAAGCATCTTCATGGGAAGACAAGAAAACTCATACGCTAATTTCAGAATATGCCGCAGATTCATCCACATTACGAGCCTGTTCGGACAGCACAGAAGAGAACTGTGATTACCTAAAGAATGTTGGTATTGATAATGGCCTTTTCGAGAGACTCAAGTGGGGTGAAACACAAATGTTTATTAAAGACTGGATAAAAAAAGGCGCTGAACTTGAAGATAAAATAGACTGGGGCTTTCTTGCTCTCTATGGCCAAATGCGAGCTTCAAATCACTTTCACAATCCTTTAAAGCCGTGGGAAAACGCGGGATTGGATGATTGGTTTGTAGTTCATCTCACAGGACAGTCTTCTCTGCTATGGGCACAGGATGGCGAAATACAGGCCCTTTTCCCAGAAGGAGACTGGACATGGCAAAAGACAAGAGAACACTACTACTTTGCTCTCACATCTGAACAACAGACCGAAAGAGAGGAGTATTTTGCAAGGACTTTTAGAGGCCTTGGTCATCAAATGCATCTTATTCAGGATAAAGCTGTGCCTTATCATGTGCGCAATGATGTTCATCCTGAGGAGGCACTTGGATGGAAAAATGTGGCTGGTACTTCTCTTTTCGAAAGATGGGCCAAGGAAAACTATCAACTTATTAACACGTATGCTACACAACCAGAATTCCCAAGCGTAACCTTTGATGTTTTCTATAACGGACTTGTTCCCATAACCCAGCTTATTGATACCGACCAATATGACGGAACTAACCCGACGGAAAATCTTGCACAAGGACTGGCAGAGTACACAAATGCAAATTTTTTTAGCGAACATACTATATTTGCTGCGGAAAGGTTTTCAGAGGGTCACAGACACTATTTCCCATATCCGAAAGAGTCAAGCACGGATTTACAGAACTACATAAATAAGTTGCCCGAGACAGTAATTGCCGAGGATGGGATTATTGACTCTAACATATATATTGCCAAAAATGGGGACGGTGAAATGATATCCCGTTTTGTAAGGCCAATTTATCTGTCTCGTGATGTATATCTAAATGTAAGTGATCCGGTAATCTTTAAAAGAGCATTCTATCTTGATGAAGAGTGTCATCGTGAATATACTCAGAAACTCATTCCCCGCGCCGTAGGCTACTCTGCCGCCCTTCTGGATTATTTCTTCCGTGGTAACATAGAGATTTCTAATATTTTTCTGGAACCGAATCAACTTGAAACGGGTTTTGATAACGTTACTCTCTCTGCCAAGAACATCTCCTCTGACAATGAAGTTATGTCCGAAGGAACTGTGTGCCTTGTGGTAAAATATGAGGTTGCCGGCCAAGACCAGTTTCAATACATAGTAAAAGAACTCCAGGGTACTCATTCCATCCCGACAGCGGACCCACCGGTAGAGTTTGTGTTTGACTTAAGCGGAAGCCCCATCCCCATTGCTGCCACCGAAGTTCACATTTGCCTGGTCTATAAAGGGCAACTTGGCTTGGAAGATGGTGGAATAGGTGTGGGATATAAGAAAATGAACATCATCATAGGGATAAACGCCCCTGAACAGTATGTCTACTCCATTATTGATGGGACTGTAATTGATGGGAGCTATGATGTTGATGGAACCACGATTGAAACGCAAACATTAAAATCTATCAAGGCAAAAATAAAGAATATGGCTCCCGATAAGCCCATTCAGGACGGCCAGATTATAGCAGTCGCAAAGTATAATAAAAGAATATACTATCAACCTGATTTATCCGTCTGGGCGCTTTCGGAAGACAATTCTTCCTATTCGATGTCAGAACCGATAGATATACCATCTTTGAGTTCCACAGAACCCACCGAGTTTGAGTTTAATTTTATAAGCAACCCCATACCTGTCAGCATCACAGACCTTTATTTGCAGGTTATATTCAAAGGAACAATTGGTAACGAAACGGACTCCACTGCTATAGGCGTGAAAGATCTCAATGAACCGATGCATGTCGCCATAATCAATTGTACAGACAGGTTCTATTTGGACGGAGTCTTGAGAACGGCACAGGAGATAAGAAATAACACGAATCTGCTGGCTAGGGTGGATCTTGATGGTGATGGGATCGCGAGTGAATACTGGGAAGGGGAACCTTACATAGACCCGTTTGATTATAATATTGCACTGGGGTTTTCCGAAAACTATCAAGAATTATGGGACCCATTTTACACCCCTTTACCTCCGGGTGGATACGGCAGAATCATTTTATTGACAGACTCTGATACACACATGGCCCTTCACCATGAATCGGTTGGAGATCCCTATGAAACTATAATAGGAGGTTATTTGTTGACGAGTGTTACGGATCAGTGGGTCGTTGACCCCGACACCGGCGAGCCTGTGTTCAAAAACACCATTGTTTACGGTTTTAGAGGTGTCGGCTTTCATCATTTTGTTGCAAGAATCCTCTACTATCCAACTTATACAGGCATATATACGGCTGACTGGCCCGGTTTAAACCCGGTTCCAATAACCCCATAGGAGGAAAAGTAATGAGAATTTTGGCGATAAGCATTTTAATAAGCCTGATGAGTATTTCCGCCGTATACGCAGATGATATTTTCCAGGATGTAGCACTAAATGAGCTTCGGCTCGTCGAGGTGAACAAGAATGAAGGCAACGCATGGATCAGGGACGGAGCCGGCAATAAGGCAGAGATTGTTATAGGTGATAGAATAGGTGCGGAGGCAGGACTGGTCACTGAAATTGATAATGCCTCCATTACCATGCGGATAAGTAATACATTAACAAAAATGCCGGTGTTTTATGGTTTAATAGAGCCGCAGCAGTAATGCTGGATGCGGCTATCCAGTTTTTTCTTTTCTGATGCGGCCGGCAGTTACATCAGGCGGTCTTGCGGGCACCTAATATTATAAGTTTCTATTATTTAGATAACTGTGACCTCCTAAAAATACGAATTTCTTGTCGTATTATCAACGAATGTTATAATTTTAGGGGCCCGGAAGTCTTGAAAGCTTTCGAGGGATGTTAATTCTATTTAAATCAGGTTGTTTTTATAAATCTTATATTTAAAAGGAGGAGGTATGAAAAGGCGAAATTTTACCAGTTTATCTTTAGTAGCCATTGCAATTATCTGTCTTACCTGGCCCGCTCAGGCATTAGCGGCCAGCGCTACATTGGGGTTTGAGACACAGGCCCTTGATCTGGACACCGGAACGATCACAGAACAATTCCCAGATTTACTGAATGGCACAGAAGGTGCGGATGTCCTGATTGGCTATCATGCAGATCGTATCCCGCATGCCGTCTTGATGCCTGTAGGTGAAGGTGTGACCTTGGCTGTTATGAGTAACACGAGCTATGACAGCGTCACGGCAGCAGATGTTGTAGGACTTAGCTTCTCGGCAGGGGTCATCGACCAGCCACTGGAAGCGAGCGATACCGTGGTGGTTAAAACTGATGCGGGTGCAACCTTCAAACTCGGCAATGTCTTCGAGGACGAGGCTGGAGTCACCTTCAACTACGAACAGCTGCAATAGGAATGAGGGAATATGAATACAGGATTTAGCAAAAAAATAGGTTGCATTGTTTTTGCCATGGGACTTCCGGGACATCCTATAATCTTCCTGTCAAGAAAAAATGATCATTTCAAAATAGTTATGATATCAATATGATATGAAGGACAACATTTTTAAGGCGTACTTCTCCCAATAGCTTTTTGACAAATTTTCGGCGATCCTCCCACAAATACGAACCCTTGTACTATACAAAAATTCATCTGCGCTCAAAACCACAATTTATGTAGGTTTAGCCGGGAAAAAGAAATGATTTTTTGTCTGACAATCATCTAATTTGACGGATGATCTATGAAGTTTTTTAGATTTTGTGATATTAAATGGTAGATTTAACGCAGCTTTTTCCATTTATATCGATGATGCAGGCCTCCGACTCTCGGCAATTCAATCACCTTTCCACCGGTTGGCCGGTCTGTGCTGGACCGGACGTTCAAACGGAGTATCTTTTTTGAGCCCGCAGTGTGTTCTATCATTGTGGTAGTAGGCAAAATAGGAAGATAGTATTCGTTTCAAATGCCTTTGATTCAGCACGATCACATGATTAAAGGAAAACTCTGTAATTAATATTCAATGCCTTTCCCAACTTTTTAGCTCTTTGTTTTCCAATAGTTCGTTTTCCATTTTCCATCTCAGAAATATGGGTTTGTGGGATGCCTGTCAGCTTAGCAAGTTCTATCTGGGTAAGAGATTCCTTTCTTCTGGCTCCTCTGAGAGCAACACCAGGCGCAGACTCTTCGTTAAACTCAGGAAAGGCATCACGCCATGGCACGGAATCAGAAATATCCGCCAGGCCTAGTGATTTTGCTACCTGAGCAAGTTTTGCAATTTTTTCAGCCGGTCCCATAAAGCGGGCTTCTTGGACATCCTCAGTATGGGGATTTTTCGTGGCTTCCAACATATGTCACCTCCACAAGCTTGATTTGCTTGTCCTTCACTTCCCACACCACAATATAGGTGGGCTTTCCTTTTTTCAGGTGGCAATGGTGTCTGTTTTTTCCGAGTTTTCCATAATTGGACCAGTTGCCACGGACAGGTCCGCTATTTTCAATATCCAGTAACAGGGCAAATAAATTTTCTTTAACGGCCAGAGGTAGTTTTCTGATTTGCTTTTGAACTTTCTTTTTTATTGTGACCGTCCATGCCATTGTTAAATAATATACCCTGAAAGGGTATATTGTCAACAGATATTTCTTCCATCAATAGGCGAATATTCACAGTGCAAAGGCCATTTCTTCGAGTTCGACTATGACAGCACCAAAAAGGAGTACTATTGTACTATGCAAAAATTCATCTGCGCTCAAAGCCACAATTTATGTAGGTTTAGCCGGGAAAAAGGAAAACAAAGGGGGTCGAAGGGGTCGTAAGCTTCGAGTGAATCGGAAGGCAGTTGGTGACATTCGGGTCCATTGGTATATTGGTTGATAACTGATAGAGAAAGATTGGGGACGGATTACGGAGTAAGCCCGTAACTTGGGCGGGAGATATAACCCGCCTATATTTGTGCCATATGGCATAATCAGGGGCGGGTAAAAATCAGCCCGGTCGCAAGATCCTGTCTGCATAAGAGGGGCTAAAGCCCGAGGCGCTGATGCACAACAGTTTAAATATCATCCGGCAAAAGCCGTGAGCCATGTATGACCGCTAACACGTTGATTTGATTCGGCTTTATTCGATAAATAATCCGATACGGCTTTTCAATTAGTTCACGAATATCTTCGGCGTCATATTCCGGCACTTTACGTCCTGACAGGGGATGATCGACGATTTGCTCGGAGCGACGGGTGATTTTATCTACAAACCTTTTGGCATAGGTGGGAGAATTGAGGGCGATGTATTCATAAATATTGACAAGATGCTCGATTGCATTCTCTGTCCAGTGAACTTTCATTTGTTTAATCCAAATTTCTTTCGCACTTCCTTGACATCAACCGTTCGACCGGCATCGCTGTCTTTTATTCCTGCTTCAATGGCTTGCCGGACGTAGATCCGATACATCAAATCATCCCATGTCGCTTGTTCTGGCAAATTATCTAATAGGCG
The DNA here is from genome assembly GCA_030604635.1 of Desulfobacteraceae bacterium. Taxonomy (GTDB): domain Bacteria; phylum Desulfobacterota; class Desulfobacteria; order Desulfobacterales; family UBA11574; genus JAUVVL01. The sequence continues at coordinate 3,342 of JAUVVL010000038.1, read as the reverse complement.
ATAAGCAACTTGTTTTATACTCTCAGTTTGCATATTGTTTCCTCCTGTATGATTAAAATCTATACGAATACGGCGGGAAATCGAAAATTACACCTTCCAATACCTTCCAACGTTCTTATTGTTTTTTCCGGCTTTATTTATGTCCGTTTAAATAAAATACATCAATTGCATCAAAAAGTCAAAAGACAATCTTTAGCGAGCGTTTCGCAATCCTTCCGGCCGGAACATACAAATGCCGCATTACTGCCGACAACCACCAGGAATACATCGGCCGCGTGTGGATCAAACCGTGAGGATTGGGGCCGCATCTTGATTAGCGCATTAAGTTGCCAAGCATTTCTGTCGGTGATATTGCTGGAGTATTGGGGTATTTGATTCAAATCATGCGCTTTCCTCTATCTAAGTTCCGATACTGAACCGCTTCGGAGATGTGGTCCACCTGGATATCGGGTTCGCCTTCAAGATCCGCAATTGTCCGTGCGATCTTTAGTATCCGGTTGTAAGCCCTGGCTGAGAGGCCGAGCTTGTCAATGGCCGATTCAAGGAGGACGGCTGAGGCCTCGTCGATTTTGCAGTGTTTTTTGATGTGCCTGTTGATCATCTGGGCGTTGCAGTAGATTTTTGTTCTTTTAAGTCGTTCGTGCTGGTGATATCGTGCTTTTGTAACGCGCGCTCTGATATCTGCCGATAACTCTGCATCGGATTCTCCCATCAGATCCTTATAAGATACAGCCGGCACCTCAACGTGTATATCGATCCGGTCCAGCAATGGCCCTGAAATCTTAGAACGGTAACGAAGGATCTGCGGATACGTGCATCGACACTCGTGCTTGGGATCAGAAAAATACCCGCAAGGACACGGGTTCATTGCCGCCACCAGCATAAAACCGGAGGGGTAGGTTATGGTTAAGGCCGCCCGGGAAATGGTTACAACAAGATCCTCCAGAGGCTGCCGGAGAACTTCCAGTACATGCTTTTTAAATTCCGAGAGTTCGTCCAGAAACAAAACTCCATTATGCGCCAAACTCACTTCACCTGGTCTGGGTATATGACCGCCGCCGATCAAGCCGGCATCTGATATGGTGTGATGAGGCGATCTGAAAGGCCTTTTTGTGATAAGCGCCTGGCCTTTTGAAAGCATTCCAATGACGCTGAATATTTTAGTGGTTTCTATTGCTTCATCAAATGTAATAGGAGGGAGTATGGTAGGAAGGCGTTTTGCCAGCATGGTCTTTCCCGAGCCGGGGGGCCCAATCATGATAAGGTTATGCCCCCCTGCAGCTGCGATTTCCAGCGCCCTCTTAACATGTTCCTGGCCCTTGACTTCGGAAAAATCGACCTCATAATTATTATCTGTTTTAAATATTTCGGAAATATTGGTTTTTTCTGGTTTTATTTGAGTAAACCCCCGAAAAAAGCTTACCAGCTGAGATAGCGTTTTGACAGGCAGAACTGAGATTTCCTTAACAACCGATGCTTCGCGGCCGTTGTCATAAGGTACGATTATCCCTGCATAGTCTGCATTTTTTGCGGCCAGGGCCATGGGCAGAGAACCCCTGACAGGTTTAATACGACCGTCCAGTGAAAGCTCACCCAAAACAAGGTATTTGGATATTATATTCTGGGGAATGATCCGTGTTGCAGTGAGTATCCCTAAAGCTATCGGCAGATCAAAACCGGTCCCTTCCTTTTTTATGTTGGCAGGAGCCAGATTGACCGTGATCCTGTCATCTGGAAATGTATACCCCGAATTATTAATAGCAGACTTCACCCGCTCCTTGCTCTCTTTTACAGATGCTTCCGGAAGTCCGACCGTGGTAAAGGTGGGGAGCCCCGATGCTATATCAACTTCCACCTCCACAAGGAACGCATCAATTCCAATAACAGCGCTGCTTAAAACCTTTGCCAGCACGCTTCCTCCTTTCGGGTAGTGCTCCATTCGGGAAATATAAATTGGAATAAAGATCTATTTGTGGATGAAAACCACGTCAATTTAAAATTAGTAATCATAGCAGATAGCTGTGTATAGGACAATTCTTTTTATATCCAGGCATGAATAATTGTTGTGAAACAGGAACAATAAAATATATTATTGATGTAATTCGATATTTTTTCTTGATTTTTACAATTTTGTTTTTTATTTTAAAACTTTGTAACAAATATTGATTAGCAAGCACTTCTAATAAAAAACATGAATATTCAACAAAGAACCGTTGCAAGTCCGGTCAGTTGCTCGGGTGTAGGCGTTCACTCTGGGAAAAAGGCAAATTTGACCATTAAGCCCGCACCAGGCAATCATGGTATCAAGTTTATAAGGACAGACCTTCCGGACAGTCCCAGCATATCTGCACATTTTAATATGGTTGTGGATACAAGTCAGGCAACTGTTATAGGGTACGATGGATATATTATCTCAACCATAGAGCATCTTATGGCCACTTTTGCCGGCCTTTCAATCGACAACGCTCTTGTTGAGCTCGACACCTATGAGATGCCGATAATGGACGGAAGCGCCGGCACCTTTACTTCCTTGATAAAAGAGGCGGGAATCGAGAAGCAGGCTGCTCCGAGATATTATTTTGTGATCAAAACGCCGATTGAGCTGATAAAAGACGGCAAATCGGTTGGTGTATATCCGTGTTCGACTTATAAAATCACCTGTACAATTGAGTATGATCACACGCTGATCAAAAGACAGGTCTATTCTGTTGATGTGTCGGAACAGGTTTTTGAGCGTGAAATATCCAGGGCCAGAACGTTTGGTTTTCTGCATGATTATGAATATCTGAAACGTTACGGCCTGGCCCGTGGAGTTTCCCTGGAAAATGTGGTTGTAATTGATAAACATGATGTTGTTAACGATGATGGCTTGCGCTACCAGGATGAGTTTGTTAGACACAAAATTCTCGACTGCATCGGTGATTTTTCACTACTCGGCATGCCAATTTTAGGACATGTGGTGGTTAGCAAATCCGGCCATGCCTTCAACCATGCCTTTATTAAGGAATTCTTTGCTCAAAAAGAATCATGGGAAACCCGTACTCTCAATGATATAAATGATTTGTCCTCCTTTCAATCAAAATCACTTGCCATTTAAGAAGGTATCCGCTATTAATTAGTTTTATCCTGGGTTTTAAAAGCAGACTCCTGCGTTTTTTTGCTGTAAGTTCAATTGATATTGCCAAACTTTTATCGTAATGGTTCAGCCACAAAGACACGAAGACACTAAAATTATATTATAATTCTTTTAATGTCATTTAATTAGAGGTGCGATAAAATTGAAAAGAAAACCAGTACATTTGCCTGTCAATTTTATATGGATTATTCTATTTTTGAAAATGT
>JAUVVL010000183.1 GCA_030604635.1 Desulfobacteraceae bacterium | reverse complement strand
ATTTTAACGATTTTATTGCGGCTGTTACCAGGGAGCAAAAAATATTTGCACCTGTTGCCAAGGGACATAATCAGTATGCCTTTGAAGAAGTCACATCCGGCAATCAGATTGCGATAGATTATATTCCTACCATATTACCGCCTAAAAAGTATTTTATGCCGCAGTATGAGACAATTGCAACCTATGATACCTCCAACGGTCAAAATATGGAACCGGTGATGGAATATGAAGATATGGTTCTTTTTGGGGTTCATACCTGTGATTTAGCCGGGATACAATGCCTGAATATAGTTTTTTCGCAACAGCCAAAGGATACAAATTATCTTATAAGAAAGAATAAAATTTTAATTATTGGATATGAATGTAATTCTTATTGTGACGAGTACGCCTCATGTAGGCTGGTGTATAATCATCTACCTAATGGTGGTTATGATCTTTTTTTTACAAATCTTGAAAACGGGAGTTTTATTATACATATAAATACTTTGATAGGAGAAGAACTTGTAAAAAAAGTTAAAATTTTCAAAGAAGCAGATGATTCCGATTTACAGATGCTTGAGGATTTAAGAGAAAGAAAAAGAAAGATTTTCGCAAAAAACGAAGTGCCGATAGAACATGAAAAAATCCCGGAACTTTTTGATAAAGTTTATGACAGCAAAATATGGGACGAGCTGGATAAACGTTGTGTTGCCTGTGGCAATTGTACGAATGTTTGTCCAACTTGTTATTGTTTTGATGTTATTGATGAACCTAATCTTGATCTTAAGACCGGCAGACGTTACAGAAGATGGGATTCCTGCCAAAATGAAGAGTTTGCAAAAGTGGCTGGAGGAGAAAGTTTTCGTTCCGAAAGAGGTGCAAGGCAGCGTCACCGTTATTATCGCAAGTTCAGTTATTCTATCGAGAAATTTTCGCGCTTTTTCTGCACGGGGTGCGGCCGCTGCAGCCGGACATGTATGGCCGGTATAGATTTAAAAGAGACATTGACAAAATTAGTTGAAGAGCAAGACATGAAAAATCCTGATGCCGGATATAGAGGGTAGTTATGAAAACACTTAAACGAAAGGATTCAGAATACGAAATTAAAAAAGGCAGAATTCTTCGCACTAAAGAAATAACGGATTTGGAGAAACTGTTTGAAATTGTGCTTCCGGGAGGAGAGAATTTGAATCATGAGCCCGGACAATTTGTTATGGTTTCGCTATTAGGCGTTGGAGAAGCTCCTTTTTCAGTTTCTTCCTCTCCCACAAAGTTAGGTTCTTTTGAGCTGGTTGTGCGTAATGTTGGTAAATTGACTAATGCATTCAATAGATTAAAGGCGGGTGATGAAGTTGGGATACGCGGACCTTTCGGCAATGGATTCCCTGTCCATATTTTAGATGGTAGTGATTTGCTTTTTGTGGCAGGAGGGATAGGCATTGTTCCATTACATTCCCTGATAAATTACGCCATTGATAATCGCAGAGATTTCGGCAAGGTAAATATTCTTTTGGGATGTAACAGGCCCGAGGATATGCTTTTTAGTGACGAACTTGATGAATGGACAAAACGTCTGGATGTTAATTTTGAATGTACTGTTGACCGCGCTGATTCGGGCTGGAAAGGCAATATCGGATTGATAACCTCACTTATACCCGGTATTAATCTGATTCCGGAGAGAACTTTTGCTTTTGTTGTCGGCCCCCCAATTATGTATAAGTTTGTTGTCGATAAACTCCTGGAAAAAGAGATTCCTGAAAGACAGATCCTGATTTCTCTTGAGCGGCATATGAAATGCGGTCTTGGCAAATGCGGACATTGCCAGATTAACGGTATATACTGCTGTCAGGAAGGACCAGTTTTTTCTTATGATAAAATTAAAGATATGAGAGAGAGTATATAATGAGTAAACCAAAAGTTGCATTTTTTGATTTTGCCTGTTGTGAAGGATGCCAATTGCAGGTGACTAATATTGGAGAGATGCTCCTTGATCTGCTGGGAGTCATTGATGTTGTAGAATTCCGCGAAGTAATGTCTGAAAAATGGGATGGAGAATACGATGTTGCGATTATTGAAGGTAGTATTACTACCCGACACGCGGTTAAAATGATCGAAAAAATCAGAAAAAGATCCAAAATATTAATTGCCTATGGCTCGTGCGCTACAATCGGCGGCATTAACGGTATGAAGAATAATTTTAAATTAGACGATATAAGAAAAGAGGTCTATGGTAAAGATTATAAGTGTTTTGATACCATAAAAACCCGCGCAGTCCATCAGGTGGTTAAAGTAGACTATTTTGTTCATGGGTGTCCGGTATATATACCGGAATTTTTGAAGGTTATTAAAGCTGTTTTGGCCGGGCTTCCTTATCAGGCGCCGGATTATTCGGTTTGTGTGGAATGCAAATTAAATGAGAATGTTTGCATGTATGACCTCGGGATTACCTGTCTTGGTCCGATTACCCGAGCCGGGTGTAATTCCTGGTGTATTAATAATAACAATATTTGTTATGGCTGTAGGGGGATGGTTACTAATCCTAATGAAAATGGGGCAAAAGATATAATCGCAAAATATAATATCCCGATGGATTTGATTATCAATAAGATGAACATGTATAACAAATGTAGAGAATTAGATGAGGATGAAGATGAGCAAAAGAAAGATTAATATAAATGTTGAATATCTGACCAGGGTAGAGGGACACGGGAATATCGTGGTAAATGTCAGAGAAGGTAAGCTTGAAAAATGTGAGCTTCAGATAGTTGAAGCCCCGCGTTTCTTTGAAGGCATGATTCGTGAGAGGTCTATATTTGAGGCTCAACATATAACTTCGCGTATATGCGGTATTTGTTCCTGTGGTCATACCATTGCTTCAATTCAAGCGGCTGAGGAGGCTATCGGATTTATTCCGACCAAACAAACCATTCGGCTGAGGAAATTCCTTCTGTATATGGAAAATTTAGACAGTCATATTCTGCATATTTATTTTCTGGTTGCGCCAGACTTACTGGGCGTAAAGAGTTTTGTCCCATTGATTGACTCACACAACAAAGTTGTCCGACTTGCCTTAAGAATTAAGAAGGCATGTAATGATATTTGTGATATTTTAGTAGGCCGCCATATTCATCCGATCTCGGCAATCGTGGGCGGGTTTACAAAACTTCCGCGCGAAAAAGATTTGGATGCAATGCTTAATATTTTTTATGATATGCGGCCTGATATGGATGCGACTATTGAACTTGCGGCTGGATTAAAATTTCCGGAGTTTGAAAGAGATGCCGAATATGTTGCTTTAGTCTCCGATGATGCGGAATATCCGATGCTTGTCGGGGATATCGGTTCGTCGGATGGCAAACGTTTGGACAAAAATGAATATAAAAAAGTTGCGAATGAATTTGTGGTTTCGCATTCTTCGGCTAAACATGCAAAATGGAATCGCGAATCTTACGCGGTGGGGGCTTTGGCGCGATTTAATCTTAATTTTCAAAAACTTCACTCCAAGGCCAGAGAAGTTGCTTCTGCGCTCAATATGAAGCCAAAAGTTATTAATCCCTATTTAAATACTGTTGCGCAATTGATTGAATGTGTGCATTTTCTTGAAGACGGAATAAAGATTTTGGAAGATTTTAAAAAAGAAGGCATAAATTATGATGAAGAAATTATTGTTGGTTTAAATGAACAAAATCGCATCAAGATTCAGTCCGGCACAGGTATAGGTGCGGTTGAAGTTCCGAGAGGTACACTTTTTCATGACTACCAGGTTGATGAAAAAGGAATTATTGTAAAAGCCAACTGCATTATTCCCACCAATCAGAATGTAAATAATATTGAACATGATATGAAAAAATTGGTTCCCGAAATCCTAAATAAATCCGATCAAGATATTACTTTAGCTTTAGAAATGCTGGTCAGAGCCTATGACCCCTGTATTTCCTGCTCTGCCCATTTCTTAAATGTCAAATATGTTAACCGCTGAAATAAAAGATATTTTCACGCCTTCTGAGAAAGGAAAGTTGCTTGTTATTACGGTTGGGAATAGCCTGCGTTCTGATGATGGTGTGGGAATCTATATTGCCAAACAGATAAAAAAATGCAAAAAAAATATCATCATCCTGAATGCAGACAGTAAACCGGAAAACATTATTGACAAGGCAGTTCAGATTAAACCTCAAAAAGTTGTAATCATTGATGCGGCGGATTTTGGAGGCCGGGTAGGGGAGATAAGGTTAATAAAGAAAACTGATATACAAAGTACATCTTTAAGTACCCATTCTTTTTCTCTTAGTATTATTGCCAGGATAATAGAAGAAGACACAGGAGCAAAGGTATTTTTTTTAGGTATACAGCCGAAAAGTGTCCGATTAGGGGAAGGGCTTTCCAAATCAGTCAGAAAGGCAGCGCAGAAAATAATATCATGCATGAGTTCCATTTACTGAAGGTCTGTTAGATGATTTCATAGTTACAGAATGCTTTTTTTAATTATAGACCCCAAGGATTGTTAATTTGAATTGCTTGACCATTACATAAAATTATGTTAATATTTTCGATTAGTAGCAAAATTTAAGGAGGTATTAATTGTATGAAAAAAACAGATGTATTAATAATCGGGGGAAGTGCAGCAGGTATTGTCGCAGCGTTAGCCGGAAAATCTAATTATCCGGAAAAAGAGTTTTTGATTATAAGAAAAGAAGAGAAAGTATTGGTTCCTTGTGGAATTCCCTATATTTTTGGTTCATTAGGAAGCTCGAACAAAAATGTTATACCAGATGCTGTTTTAACTAATAAGGGTATAAAAATTGAAGTCGATGAGGTAATATCTATAGACCAGAATGAAAAGGTTTGTAGTACTGCCAAAGGAACAGAAATTAGTTTTGAAAAGGTTATATTCGCAACAGGCTCAACTCCCACCGTACCTGGTTGGCTTAAAGGAGCAAATTTAGAAAATGTTTTTACTATAAGCAAAGACAAAATACAGCTTGATAAGGCCTTTCAAAAAATAAAAGATTGCAAAAAGATAGTAGTTGTTGGTGCAGGATTTATTGGGGTTGAAATGTCGGACGAACTTAATAAATTAGGCAAAGAAGTAACTCTTATAGAAATATTACCTCATATATTAGGTTTAACTTTCGATGAAGAAATAGCTGTCCAAGCCGAAGAAGTTCTTAAAGCGAGAGGAGTAAAAATAATAAGTGGTGTAGGTGCCAAGGAGATAGTAGGCGATAAAAAAGTTAGAGAAGTATTATTAGGGAATGGAGAAAAAATTGAAGCAGAGATAGTTATTTTGGCAATGGGTTACCGTCCTAATACAGAGCTGGCTCAAAAATCGGGGGTTAAGATAAATGAAAGAGGATTCATCAGTGTAGATGGATATATGAGAACGGAAAATCCAGATGTATTTGCAATAGGGGATTGTGCAGAAAAATGGGATTTTATAACAAGAAAACCAAGTGCAGTAATGTTAGCTTCAGCCGCTGTTGCAGAGGCACGAATAGCGGGCATGAATTTATTCATGCGTCGTTCGGTAAAGACCTTTGGGGGAACTATTGCTATTTTTTCCACAGCAATTGGAGATACAGCCTTTGCTGCGGCAGGATTGACCGAATCAGCCGCTAAAAAAGAAGGATTTGACATAGCTGTTGCTACTTTTGAGGGGATTGACAAACATCCGGGAACTCTTGCAAACACTCACAAACAGAAGGTTAAATTAATTGTTGCCAAGAGGCCTGGAGTAATTATTGGAGGCGAAGTAGTAGGAGGTGCAAGTACAGGAGAACTAATAAATATAATTGGATTAGCCATTCAAAACAAAATGACCGTATGCTCTGTTTTAGTTACTCAAATAGGCACTCATCCTTTGCTTACTGCCCCACCGACCGCTTATCCTTTTATTAAATGTGCTGAACTTATAGTAGAGAAAACAAGATCGGCATATAAGTAAACTCAATTATTTAGAAATTATAAATTACCCCGCATTCAGCGGGGTAATTTATTGCCCATCTGAAACCCTTTATTTGCATGGGTTTCAGACTACCTTCAGAAATGCCCCTTTAACGCACTTAGAGTGGTTATTCACTAACAACTAATACACTTCGTAACTATTTTTAAAGAAAGAAGGATTTTTTAAAACTTATGTCGTATATAAAATATGTAATATATAAAACGTTTCACGTAAATTAAATATTTAATGGGAGGTGCGAAATGGGAAGTGTATACAAAATTGTCGAAATTATAGGTACCAGCGAAAAATCATGGGAGGATGCAGCAAGAGTTGCAGTAGAGACTGCTTCTAAATCGATTAAGGAACTTAGAATAGCCGAAGTAAATAAGCTTGATATTAAAGTAGAGAAAGATGGCAGGCTAACCTTTAGGGCAAAATTAGACATTTCATTTAAATATAAAAAGTAGAAATCATTAGAAAATATTATTAAAAAAATACCAACTCTCAAAATTCATGATCAAATATTAACTCAACAATTGTTATAAATAAAAAGAGTTAATGAGCTTTTTACTATTTTTATTATATAGTAAGAGCGAAGCGAGGAGGTATTTTTTGTCTTTTTAAGGTGTTAAATATGAGAAAATATCAAGGAAGAACTATCCTTTGACACATAAACTATAAGGGAGGAGAAGAAATGATTATTCTTCAAGTCATTGGCATTATTATCGGGATACTTGCCCTTTATTTATTAATTGTAACTTTTGCACCCGGCTTTATGGTACCAGAGCAACCTCTGGAAAAAGCGAAACAAGTCATCAAGAAAATAGGCGCAAAACCACCACAGTCGAGAAAAGATGTGACTTTTCAAGTTAAAGGAATATCAATAAGCGCCTGGCTGTATCTTCCTGAGGATCTATCGTCTCCTGTTCCCTGTATAATTATGGGACATGGTTTTGGGGGAACTAAGGATATGATCCTAGAATCTTATGCTCTTCGATATCAGGATGCAGGATTTGCTGTGCTTGCATTCGATTACCGGCATTTTGGTGAAAGTGAGGGGGAACCGCGACAGCTGATTTTAATTCCTTACCAACTGGAAGATTATACAGCGGCGATCGAGTACGCTCGGGGTCTCAAGGAAATTGATCCGGCAAGGATTGCTCTGTGGGGCACCTCTGCAAGCGGTGGATACGGTATGGTAATTGCAGCAGAAGATAAAAATATTGCCTGTGTATGTGCACAATGTCCGGGACTGGATCCTCGTGCCTCAAGAGAGATGTTTTTAAAAAAATTAGGCATAGGACACATTCTCCGTCTGTTTGTTCACGGACAACGTGACATGATGAGGTTTCGCTTAGGTCTTTCGCCCCATAAAATACCTATCGTAGGGAAACCCGGGAGTATGGCTTTTTTCCCCATTTTAGATGCTTATGAAGGTTATAGTAAACTTGCGCCGGAGAATTTTGTTAACCAAATCTGTGCTCGTGTCATTCTGCGGTCACACGGATTCAAACCGGTCGAACACCTACGAAACGTGCAATGCCCAATACTGATTCAGATATGTGATGATGACAGCTTGGCTCCAATAAGCGCCGAAGCCGCCAAGGAATTGGAAAAATATGCAGAAGTAAAACACTATCCCATCGGCCACTTCGATATCTATATCGGGGATAACTTCGAAAAAAGCATAGGCGACCAGCTTGAATTTTTTAAAAAACACCTTTGATTAATTAAAACAATAAAGGGCGGTGGTGTATCTTCTGCTTTTATTTCCGGTCGAGACATAACGCGGATTATTTGCAAAAAAGATAAAAGAAAATTTCGAGTTAATCGAGCACAATAGGGACGAATGCAAATTATATTCCCGAGGTAAAAAAATGAATAAAAATGTATTAAAAAGACTTATCCAGGTATTTTT
>JAUVVL010000342.1 GCA_030604635.1 Desulfobacteraceae bacterium | reverse complement strand
TTAAAATATCCGGCAATACCGCCATGATAACAGGTGTTCCAACGCTATCCGGTGCGCCGGTAATGGCGACGGATCTCAGGGCCAGCGCTTCACTGATCCTGGCCGGCCTGGTTGCTCAAAATACAACTGAAGTCAATCGCGTGTATCATCTGGATCGCGGATATGAAGCAATTGAAAAAAAGTTTGACCGGCTGGGCGCTGCCATCAAGCGAATCAAGGCCTGATTTATTGTCAGTGGTCCTTCCTCTTTCCGAGTGTTACCAAAGCCTGCGCAGAAACCGACCTGCTCGCGACTGCAGGGCCTATCATTTGACAATGATCAAAAATAGGATTTGCTTGACTTTACAACACCAATTATGATATCTAGAATATTAACGAAGTTGGGATACTGGCAAGAAAACACGGGTTTTGACAAGCTCGATTTTCATGAGGTAATCTCAATGTATCACCGCAAATGCCAGATTTGAGATCAGGAATGGATATCTGCAAAAGAATCTTGACTTGATATTTACAGCTCGAATTTGATATCTATCAATTTATTGGATTTCATGTCATGGCAAGAAATCTGAAATTTTCGGGAATTGGTTCTACTTCACGGATGCATAAGTTTTCTTGTCACCAATGGTGCTTAATTTGTATCCGTATTTTATGCTATAAAATACAGTCTAGATTAATGTAGTTTTAATATACATTTTTTTCTAATAGACTATCTTTTGGAATCTATCCTCAAAATATGCATGCCTTACTCCTGACAGAATACTGTCTGTTCTGTTTGGAGTCTAATTATGTTGGAAAACTGTACCTGCAAAAAGGAAACTTACTTAGTTAACACATGACGTAATGTTCCTATAGCAGTTCTACAAAAAACAAGTTTTTATTAATTTTAACTTAATAAAGGAGGTTTAGCCATGGAAGTAACACACGATGAAGTATTTAGGCAAAAGAATCTACCCAATGTAGGGCAAATAGTTCGGAGCAAGAAATATGGGACTCTTTGGAGAGTCATGGAGAAAAGGGAAATCTGGCAACAAACCTCGAACGATCCGGGGTCTGGGGAAAGTAGCTTGATCCCGGCCATTTATCTTGCCTACTGGCGAGTCAAAAAGGGTGTAGTGCCAGGAATCGGAAGGATGTTCGGATATGCATATACACTTCATGACACCACTTTCGAGACAAATTGGGAGGTAGCTGAAGAAAAATAGATGGCTGTAATCACTATCAGCAGGAATTTTTCTTCCGGTGTCAGATAACGGCGTTTACGAACAGTTTTTCCATTTTCTTGTCCTCCGGTTTTTTCGTAAGCCAAAACCGAAGATATGTCAAGCAGAGGCGCCGCCGGGGCTAACTCCAGTCGCCCTGCGGGCTCCTTCCGTTAGCCCCGGCGATGGTGCTTCGACCTAGACCTAAAAAAGGAAGGCGATCTCAGAAACATTGTATCCACGTTATCCAACCTTTGAATATCTGCTATAAACACACGTATCATGTCCATAAATTTTGTGTGATATCGTTTTTCAAAAAGGGCAAATCCATTTGACAGGATTTGCCCTTTTGATTTTTTATGGACATTATGCGATATATTTAATTGGAACTAATTGACGTTGGGTTGAGTTATTGCAGCTTGCAGTATAAATTTTGGATAACGGACAAATGACAGTTGGTACAAATAGCCAATGTACTCGGAAACGCAGAAAAAATGAATGCGGAGAAACAAAAAGCATGATTAAAGAAATGGTATGGAATAAGTATTTGCAAGAGGAAGGATTGGATAAATATCCGGAGATTGTGAAATTATTTGATTCTGATTCAGAAGCGATTAAGTTAGTTAAACAGGCGTTGTTAAATGATCGAGTATTAAGACCGGTGTTTATGCAGGTATTGCCTGAGGAGAAAACAGGAAAGATGGAAATTTGCAATAAAAAGTTAGCTGCAGAAAAGATAAAAGGGGATAAGACTCTTGCTGATTATATCATGGAAAACAAAGGAATTTTTCTCTGTGGTAAGCCTAAGGTGGCAAATGAAATATTGACGAGAGGGGGTAAAATTATTGTTGCGATGACGGATAGACATTATGACAAGGCGCAGTTTTCGGTTGCTAATCTACGTCAATGTTATATTCCTTTACCTGATAGAAGATTATTAACATTCAAATCATCCGGTTTATTTCATGATCCGGTTTCTAAACCCTATAATAAGAATTCAATAAAATTTACTGGAGTTGGAGGTAAGATAGAAAAAAATAACGCTTTAACATCATTTGAAAAATTAGGCCCTTACAGTGAAGGGTTTATTGATTTCTTGGCATATCAATTATTGTATAGTCTACCTGATGGAAAGGGTAATTTTGAAAAAGCTGAATACGGGAATGATGGGGAAAAAGCGCTACCATATTTAATTGTTAATTGTGCAATCAGTCCACATAGGATATCAAAGATTTCGCAGCTAGATGATCCAGGACTATTTAGGTTGCGAAACAGGATTTCTCCGTTATTAAGAGATCTGGCAATAAAAAGGCAACGTTCAGGGAGAAAACTTATGCCAGTTTTAGAAAGGTTTTTTAATTCGGGGGAAGAAGTTATACCCTTGGAAGATTATTTGCTGTTTTTAGCCGAAGAGATAGGGATAGGTACAGCCCGGAAACAAAACCACGAATTGTTTCATGTTACTTTCCATGAACAAGATGTGAATATGGGAGGCCAGATGTGTGATCGTGAAGAGATGTACACCTTTGAAGACTATTTCAAAAAGAATGCAATTAAATATGTCGATCCATTTTTTGAGATAATAAAAGAGACTCATATCGGGATAAGAGATATGATTTCAGCTGTAGGTGTCATAAAATTTTTATATAAAAATAAAAGAGAATGGAAAGGGAACAGGTTAGAATTATTAGAAAGTTTTTTTAGAGCTTATTTTCGGCGGCTTTCTTATATTTATTTTGAACGTTGGGAGAGTTTGATTGATTGTCTTGGTAATGTAATCATTTTTTATTTTGATCGTGACGATGTGCTCGGACAAGATGGATTAAAAAAATTAAGAGAATGGTATAGACTAGAAAAAGAAAGAAGGAGGAAAAGCAAAGGGAACTATAGATAATACGGGAGCATTACCGATTTGTTAAAATGGTTCTCACCCATTAAATTATTTATTTTTGAGCGAAAACCTCGCAATCGG
>JAUVVL010000217.1 GCA_030604635.1 Desulfobacteraceae bacterium | reverse complement strand
ATTAATCTTTATCAAAAAGACCTGCCTGCAGCAGGCAGGGAAGAATCTATTTGGGTTTCTTGTCAATTTTAACGTGCCTCTTATTAAAAATGGCATTAAAAGAATCATATTATAATTTTAGTGTCTTAGTGTCTTTGTGGCTGAACTATTACGCTAATCCGGATTTCTTGCGAGTCTGATTCGTTATGAGAAATTCGGGCTAACTGTTCAAGAGCGTGAGATGAGTAGAGACTCCGGATTTACATTGATCGAAGTTATCGTTTCCCTGGTTCTGATTGGGCTCATAGCCCTGGTTGCAGGTATGGGAATTGTTTCGTTCGCTAAAGGGTATGTTTTTACAAGAGATAGCACCCATATGGCACAGAAGGCTCAATTGGCCATGGCCAGACTGAGTCGCGAATTTATGGAAATTACAAATATTGCGGCAAAGGTCGATACACAGCCGGATCCATATGTTATTTATGATAATATTTCCGGCCGTCATGCAATCGCCAAAGACGGTAATATAATAAAGATGTTTTTCGATTTGACGTCAGGCACGACAACTCTTCCATCAACCGGTGATAACACGCTTATAGATAATGTTAATAGTCTTACCTTAAGTTACTTTAGAGATTTCCAAACGAACCAAACCTGGGTGTTTGGAACAGATAACATGGATTTATTAACCGCCATTCAGATTGATGTTACTCTCATCGGAGTCGGCGGTCACTTTTCAACAATAGTTTATCCGAGGAACAAATGAAGGTTTCATTAACAGCAACAACCTTGCGGGATCAAAAGGGGAGTGTCCTTGTTGGTCTGGTCATAGCCATAGTAATATTTGCCGCACTGGGGACAGCCATGTTGTCTTTAACGAGCACATCCGCTATTAACCAGGTATGGGCTAGCAGCTCTTCCAGAGCCTATTATCTGGCTGAATCGGGCTTTCGTTATGCCGAGACGGAATATAAATATGCAGATGATACTGACGGCGATGGTGAAAAGAATGACGACATGAACCAGAAATTGAAGGATTTGCATAGCCCGGAACCTCCATCATCACCTGTTTTATTTACATTCAGCAACAACATGGAAAAGTTCGAATTAAAAATATATCCGTATTATTTAGTTACGTCTTCAAGCCATACAAAAGGTGATACAAGCTTTCAAGCTGAGTTTAGCGGGGAGAAGCCCGTGAATTTTGCTGTTCCCACATCTGGAAAACTGAAAATCGGTTTAGATCCACCTTATACCTACACTAGTTATGACAGCGGAACCGGCGTCTTCTCAATAAGTACGCCACTTTTGTCAAACATATCGGACAATATGAACGTCTATCTTGTTACCAGTCCTTCATCAGACGGAATCTTCATAACCAATGACGGCGACCTTACGCTTGCAGATGCTTCGTTTTTTCCGGAACGTAATGGAATTTTTAGTATCGATGGCGATGGAACTGTCTATGCATACGAATCAAAAACCGGAAGTACATTACATAACATTTTCGACGTGAATGACCCGGACAGGGCTTTTTCCGTCTCATCAGGGACGAGTGACGACATTGTGTTAAAGCCCTTTTTGGAGCTATATTCCATTGGCATCGTTGATTATGGATCTTCCACGGAAACCAGGCGGAAAATTGTTTATAATGTTCCCCTTTCCGCCAGTTTCCTGGAAAAAGCAGAATTTTATGAAACTTTTGAAGACATGTCAAAATGGGAGGATTCTGCGAAGGGTTCACACGAAGTTCAAACAATAGGCGGCGATAAAGCTTTAAGGGTAACCAGCACCGAGGCTTTTGGAGGATTTCGAAAAGCAAGCCTGATCGGACTTAAGTGGTCAGAAACCACCGTGGACCTGGCCACCGCACACAGACTTGGAAATCGGTATTTCCTTGACTATGACGCGCAAGTCAAGGTTGGGTATACTGATTTAGGTGTGTCCGATCCTCCGCAGGGGTATCTTCCTAGGCCGATTCCGAAATATTTTGCGGCTGGATTATCTTTCAGGCTGGACGAAAATCTAAACAGTTATGGGCTTTCCTTTTTACGGGGCAGCAACAGTGCTCTTGATCCATTCGATAATATAAATAATAATATAGTCCCGCAGGATGATACGCTCTTGATTGTCCTCTGGCAAAAGTCAGGTCCCAATGACGAAGACTCTAACTGGCTGGCGTATAAAGACATGACCGATCATGATATTGGCTTTGATGATATGGAGGGCGGCGGCACATTAAACTGGACTGCGGAGCCCCCGGAGCCTCCCTCTTCCTGGGCCGTGACCGCAGAAGATTTTCACAGTGGAACCAAATGCTGGACTGATAGCCCCGGAACACTTTATGAAGAAGATGTAAGATCAACGTTAACTTTCGGACCATTAGACCTTTCCGGCTTATCATCCGCTATCTTAACCTTTTGGCATAAATATGAACTTGAACTAGATGACGACTATGGCTATGTTCAGATTTCAGCCGACGGCACTAACTGGAGTCAACTTGCCGTATATACTGGTTTTCAATCTGAATGGCCCGAATGGGTTAAAGAATCTATACAAATAAGCGACAGTAATTATCTGACAACCAATGTAAGTATAAGGTTTCAGATGTACACAAAAAAGCAGGAAGAGTATGACGGCTGGTATATTGATGATGTGACCATAACCGGTTTTCCCCTCAATGAGGCGACACTTCTTGTCCGGATCAAAGAGTCGGCTTCAATATCTTTTGATAGTGGCGGTCCACCCCCCATAGAAGATGGTGACATCATTGTGGGGGTGACCAGTTCTGCGAGCGGGACGGTGAACGGCACTCCAATTATCGCATCAGGTACCTGGGCAGGCAATGATGCGACAGGCACGATCTTACTCAAAAACGTATTAGGAAACTTTTCAAGCGGCGAGCCGTTGAAAGTGAATGGAGGAAATGTCACCACCAAAGTTAGTGATCCGGTCCTATCGCGTGCCAATTATATCAGGGCATATTACGGTAATCCCAGTGATTATGGCACCCCGAATATCGATCCATTTGACAATGAAAAACACGGAAATCCCCGCAACCCTGAGAATGTAAACTGGCCGCCGGATGAGGTTGATGACTGGTCGGCGGATAATGATCATTTTACTTTGATTCAATGGGATAAGGTGAGTGTTCTGGGTGAAGTGCCATTGGGCGAAGAGATAGATACGCTTAGTTGGATTACGTCCCTTGATGAACCGGGTGCCGTTATACGAAGCACCGAACTCGTTACACCCACAGCCGGGATATTTAATCGAACAGAGCTGGGTCTGCACACCTTTGGACATGGTTCCCTCAATGTTTACTTCGATGATTTTGCTCTACAAACGGAAATTTATTCAACAGGCGGATTTTTACCCGCCATCCAGGAATAAAATCAGGAGCATCTATATAGTGCTTGACCGAAAACCCCGGTTTTCGGTCAAAAACTCGAAATCCGAATTTCGAAATACGAAACAATGACAGAAATCAAAAATGTTCCAATGACAAAAACGTTGAATTTTCAACGGTTTGTTTTGATCATTTTGTCATTTGGTATTCGAATTTGTTTCGAATTTCGGATTTAGATATTCGGATTTTGCCTGAACATGACTTTTCGTTCAGGCACTAACTATCGGCGGCTTCATCCTTCAGACGCATCGCATCAAGAAGTATCGACTGAAGACCTTTGTCAATCCTCTTTTCCTTGAGTTTACATGTATCTTGAATATAAAAGGTGGCCTTGTCCCAAGCGAAAATCTCGCGGGCTACCGTCTCACCGTGCTGGTCATCAATCCTGGCATCAAGCAGTTCACCATTATTGAAAAACAGTACCCCTATTTTACCGGTTGATTTGTTCTCCACCCGGATGGTACAGGTTTTGGCCTCCATTTCGATAAGCTGGACAAACATTTCCATGGAAAACGTTTGGAGGACGCCGCCTTCGGATTCCTTTTCCAAAATAGTCATGATCTTTTCTACCAGCTCCTCAACCACGAAGGGCTTTTCAATATATTCGATGGCGTCTGCTTTCAGGGCATCTTTCTTCGAAGAGGTGGTACTGTCCGCGGTAAGAATGATAACCGGTATGTCAGGGTAAGTCCTTGTCAGGTGGGCAATGAGTGCAAAGCCATCCATATTAGGCATTATAAGCTCGGTTACCACAAGAGAGACGGTATTATTCTTTAAGTGTTCCAAAGCTTCCAGCCCGTCCCCGGCCAAAAGGGTGGTAAATTTATCCTTGTACTTTCCACATTTATTTTGGATTAATTTACACAATGCCCGATTATTGTCCACAATCAGGACTTTTCTTATCATAAAGCTTCCTCCAACCATGACTGTTTTCTTAAGTTTGGCGGCAAATTTTTTCAATGAAATTGGAATCATGACCTTGAAACATCGGGTCATGCAATGCGATAACACACACTAATTTATCGTACACTTATTTTTTATCAATGCTATCAAGAAGCTTTGTAAATGACAACCCAATTTTGACCCGAGTGAGCAAAATGGACCATAACTTTGGGCCATATCACCCAATTTATTTGGGTCATTTCCCCCAATCCGGATTGCTGAAAAGTCCGAACATTTTCCATGAAAAACATAACTCACTGAATTTATATGATATGCAAAAAAAGCGTTTATTGGCATACTTATTGCTTTACATAAATACAAGGAGCAAAATATTGATGCCCATGTAAAAAGTCCTTTTTACATGGATTAAGGGATTTCACGCGGCGCAAGCGCCTGCGCTGCGCGAGGGATTAAGGAATTGCGAATTATTTAAAGACATTATGAATGCGTAAAATTGAATAATTCAGCCCCGCCTGCCGGCCGGCGGGCAGGAAGTTTTGACTTTTTACGAAACCATCAAATATTGGTTTATTGAAAAACACTTTTCAATCAAGTAACTTATTAGGTCTCTGGCTATGCTGGTTGAAAACCACAATGAAATGATCTGCAAGCCTGAGAGAAATGAATAATTTTCCCCTCAGTCTTTGGAAACGTGCAGGAGGGCAACAAATGGTTAATCGGGCATTCTTGAAGAAAGTGATAAAAGTGTTTTTATTCTGCGTACTTATGCTGACAACCGCAGGTTGTACTCAGATACTGCAAAGGATCAAGGGGACTCCTGAAGCATTTACTCTCGACCTGAAACCGGATGAATATTCAATGGAAATTATGAGGCTGAATGATGTAATTAAGAGCCATCCCAGACAGTCCGAAAGGATAAAAGCCCGATATCATCTCTCAAGTCTGTATTTAAGTTACAAAAATCCCAAAAAAGATTATAAAAAGGCGCTTGAACAGCTCAACATTTATATCTCCCTTGATTCAAAAGCTATAAAGCAAAATGACGTACGGAACTGCCTAAGCCTCCTGAGGGAGATCGAAAGATTGGACAGTGAGAACATGGAATTAAATCAAACGATCGAAAAGCTTCAAACCCTTGATTTTCAGGTTGAACAAAAACGAAAAAGTTACCGGTAATCATGATGCCCATGTAAAAAGTCCTTTTTACATGGATTAAGGAATTTAGGGATTAAGGAATTGCGAATTATTTAAAGACATTATGAATGCGTAAAATTGAATAATTCAGCCCCGCCCCGCTTGCAGGCCTGCGGGCAGGAAGTTTTGACTTTTTACGAGTTTGTCAATCATAGATTGCGCTAAAATCAGCCGGTATGAGGTCAAAGACTTGAATATCTGACTATTGATGAATCCTTAGTGCTCTAATTCGTAAATTCGATGACGCATTTTATGTCAAAAGACCTATCCTGGATCCGCCAAAGGCGGAGAAACCCAAAAGTGCCTAAAGTTTGAAGTGAGCTAAAGTGAGCTAAAGCCCGCCCTGGTGCGACTCGTTCATATTTATTGATATAGGCTATGCATCATTCCAGACCTGACTTTTAGAGTATAGAGTATT
>JAUVVL010000116.1 GCA_030604635.1 Desulfobacteraceae bacterium | reverse complement strand
GCTACCTCAACCTGTTCCGGATAATCAACCAGCGCTTTAGCAATATATTTGATCAACTCTTTCATAGCTCCCTCTCCTTTGTTGGCTGTTGAGAGTTAGGGGTAAAGATACTATGTTAGTTTAGCAAAAAAACCTTCTTTTTTCAAAAGGTTTTTTACAGTGGTTGTAGGAATGGCGCCCTTATCTATCCAGTACTTGATTCTCTCCTGCTTAAGAAAGACTTCAGCCGGATCTATCAAAGGATTATATGTGCCGATAATTTCCAAAAATCTACCGTCCCGAGGGAATTCACTGTCTGCTGCAACAATTCGATAAAAAGGTTTTTTCTTTGTGCCGTGCCTGGCCAATCTGATTTTAACCGACATTTTAATTCTCCTTTAAAACGACGGCATGACCCGGCCTATTCCGCGCATGCCGCCCTTGTTGATTTGTTGGATCATTTTTACAACCTGTGCGTAATTCTTAAGCAGCTTGTTTATGTCCTGTACACTGGTACCGCTTCCTTTGGCAATCCTTTTACGCCTGCTCCCTTTTATCAAGGTATGCTGACACCGTTCCTGGGGTGTCATGGAATTTATGATTGCTTCTATCTTGATAAGTTCTTTTTCGTCAACTTCTAAGTTTTTCAGGTGTTTATTTTGACCCATACCTGGAATCATATTTAACAGATCTGACAGGGATCCCATTTTTCGTATCTGGGTCATCTGGTCACGAAAGTCTTCCAGGGTAAACTGGCTTTTTCTAAGCTTTTTTTCGAGTTCGGCCGCCTTCTCTTCGTCAACCGTCGCCTGTGCCTTTTCAATCATGGTGAGGAGATCACCCATTCCAAGTATTCTTGAGGACATCCTGTCAGGATGAAAAGGCTCCAGCTCACTCAGTTTTTCACCGACACCAATAAACTTTATCGGCTTATCTGTTATTGATTTAATAGATATGGCTGCCCCGCCACGGGCATCGCCGTCCATTTTGGTGAGGACAACACCGCCGATATCAAGGGCATTATTGAAAGATTCGGCAATATTTACAGCGTCCTGACCCGTCATTGCATCGGCCACAAGAAGGATATCAGAAGGCTTAACCGTATCCTTGATGCGGCAAAGCTCGTCCATCAACTTCTCATCCACATGTAAACGCCCCGCTGTGTCGAGAAGAAGCGTGTCGTATCCTTTTCTATGTGCTGTTGTTCTGGCTTCCTGACAAATCTGAACCGGGTCCATTTCCACGCTGGATGGAAACACCGGAACGGTCAGTTGTTCGCCCAGTTTATTAAGCTGATCAATAGCAGCAGGACGATAAACATCTGCCGGAACCAGATAAGGCTTTCTCCCCTTTTTTCTCAAAAAAACTGCAAGCTTACCTGCGGTTGTGGTTTTACCGGATCCCTGTAAACCAACAAGCATCACCGATACCGGCGCAGAACCCGAAAGGTTCAAGTCCGCGAGACGGCCCCCCATTAGTTCCGTCAGTTCATCATTGACTATTTTTATAACCTGCTGGCCGGGCGTCAGGCTCGCCATAACCTCCTGTCCAAGGGAACGTTCCTTAATATCCGCGATAAGTTTTTTTGCAACCTTGTAGTGGACATCGGCCTCAAGGAGCGCCACCCTGACTTCTCTTAAGCCCTCCTCGATATTTTTTTCCGTTAATTTGCCGTGCCCTTTTAGCTTTTTAAATATGGCGTTGAGTCTGTCGCTCAAATTGTCAAACATGGAAGCACCAATTATCATCTGGTTATTGAAAACATTGAATTTAATAATAATATAATGTTATGTCAAGGTAAATAAAATCGCTTGCCGGTTTTATATATTCTGGCAAAGTAAGGTGGCGGATGTGGTGTACTATGCCGCTAAAACAAGAAAATACCGTAACATTTTAGCCTTTGAAACATTATCGCATTCAGATAATCCGGTTTTAAACCGTGTCAACCACGCCGAAGGCGGATAAAACTCATGCATAAGTGAGCGTAAAGAAAGAACAGGGGCTATCCTGTATATAAAAGCCGATTAAATGCGCATATTATTTAACTCACAGGTAGACTTTGCTATTTTGCTGTTCTTGCTTAACGCTCTCTAATACACTCAAACAGTGACCCACTTTAAAACCGGATCACCTGAATGCTTGTTGGACACGTTTTTCAAAAAGCTAAATTAATACAAAATTCCTGATTTGACAAATGACTTCTGCATCAATAAAAACAGACATTAAAGAACTTACAAAAGACCAGCTTGTTTCATGGTCCGAGGGCCAGGGGCTTAAACCCTATCGTGCTGCGCAGATCCTGAAGTGGATCTATCATCGCCAGGCAGACACTTTTGACATAATGACAGATGTGGGGAAAGAGATCAGAAAACTGCTCTCGCGCCATTTTACGATCGACCGGCTTGAGAAGGCGCACATTGAAACATCACAAGATGGTTCAAGAAAATATCTTTTTAAACTAAAAGACGGGAAACATGTTGAAAGTGTGCTGATTCCGGAAAAAGATCATTATACACTTTGTATTTCAAGTCAAGTGGGCTGCGCACAGGGGTGCAAATTTTGTCTTACCGCCAGAGGCGGTTTCGTGCGCAATCTCACTAAGGGTGAAATAGTTGCCCAGGTGCGCGACATCGCAAATTATCCAGATGACTCAAAGCGTCTTACTAATATCGTGCTGATGGGAATGGGAGAACCTCTGGCAAATTATAATAACGTTGTCAGCGCCGTTAAAACCATTACAGACAGTGATGCGGGACTGGGATTTTCAAGCCGCAGGCTGACCGTCTCCACTGCAGGTCTGGTTCCAAAGCTTTCTGACCTGGGCCGCGAAACATCGGTCAATCTGGCAATATCATTAAACGCGTCAGACAACAAAACACGTAACATGCTGATGCCCATAAACCGAAAGTATCCTCTGGAAAGACTGCTTGACGCATGTGCCGGATATCCTTTGACGCCCCGCCGTAGAATCACTTTCGAATATATTCTCATAAAAGGGATAAATGATTCTATAGAGGACGCAAAACGCCTTGCTGTTTTACTCAGACCAATACGGGCAAAAATTAACCTTATTCCCTTTAATTCGTATGAAGGTGCCATTTATGAGCGTCCTGAAGAATCTGAAATTCACAACTTCAGGGAAATCCTGAACAAAAACAATTATACTGCTGTTGTTCGTCACAGCAAGGGCCAGGATATCTCGGCTGCATGTGGTCAGCTTGGGGCGAATTTCACGCCGGATGCTTAAAACGACCTAACCCGGATTTCTCACGAGCCAGAGCGGCACAGGAACAAGGCATTTCAGCCCGAAGACGTAGATGTTCTACTTCGAGGGCTGAATAACGCAGTTCCTGTCCCGCTCTGGCTCGCCTTTGGTGAAGAACATCAAATGCCTTTTTTTTATTTTGCACTATTACAGCCTGCAATTCCAAACTTGAGATAAATTAATGTATAATTTATTAATATCGTATTATTTTTCCATTCTGTTTGATGCTCTTCATGAGAAATTCGGGCTAAATCCTATATCTATCATTAACTAAGTATTTTACAACTGCCTAACAATACAAATTAACTCGGACTGATTTTTCCCGCGGCGGCGCTACGCTTGCCACTCCAAAACCATCCGGTTATTTGTGGGTTGTGCGATGTAATGAAAAGCAATAGGAAAATTATTGGTTCGAAATCATATGAAATTAAAGGCTATTCGCCGTACATATCAGTTATGAGCTTTCGTAATTGAGCGGCTTCCGACTTTGATAATCGATCAATTTTCTTTTTTAATCTAAGTTTGCTAATTGTGCGTATTTGGTCAACTGCTATTTCTGCCTTTTTATTGGCGCATTTAATCTGTAGGCGGCTTCTCCATTGTGGGTGCAACTTTGAGGTTAAAGGACAAATGACAATGGTTTCTAAATATTTATTCATTTCATCTTGGCTAATTATGACAACGGGACGAACTTTTTTAATTTCGCTCCCTATCGTAGGGTTGAGATCAGCAAAATATATTTCGTACCTTTTAATATTCAAATTCTTCATCCTCTAGCCCGTCAAGAAGCGTTGTGTCAAAATCGTCCCAATCTTCCTTTTCATTAGCCATGGCTTTATAAGTATCTTCCCAAGAAAGTTTAGTGTCCTCTTTCTTTCGAAGAAGCAGACCCCGCTCTGTTTCTTCAAGCAAAAGGGAGTTATTAAGGCCATATTTTTGAAGGAGTGCTTTGGGTATGCGAATTCCTTTTGAATTTCCAATAGGGACTAATTTAATATCTCTTGTACGTATTTGTTTTTCCATGGGCATTGCTCCTTAAATTTCATTAATATTTTAGTAATCATTGTAATTACATTTATATATAAAGTCAAGCATAGAATCAAATTATTGATAGACTCGTATTATACTGAAATCGCAAATATTTCGCAATTCCTTAATCCCTAAATTCCTTAATTCATGTAAAAAGTCCTTTTTACATGGGCATCAATCGTTAACTAAGCCAAAAAACAGATTTCTATAATTTTTCTTAAAAATAATTCAAGATATTCTTGATTTATCCGATACATTATGTATATTATAATATATATTGAAGAATACCTTGAAAAATAGAAAGGGGGAAAAATGGATTCATCAATTAAGTCTTTGGGTGATCGGATCAAGGCATTTAGGAAACGTCTTGATTTAACACAGAAAGATTTAGCTATTCAAATGGGGTTTAATTCTCCGGAAACCATTTCCCAGATTGAGCGGGGAGATCGCGAATTAAAGGCGTGGGAATTAGTCCAATTGGCCAAGCTCCTATCTACTAATTTGAATGATTTGTTAAGTATCGAAGGTTTTCAGGAAAAGCCTATTGTCCTCTGGAGGGAGTCGCCGGAAACAGAAAAGGAAATCAAAGAATTGAAATTTATTAAGCATTGCGAGGACTATGCAATGTTAGAAGAATTAAGCGGGAGTCGAACATCTGGGCAATTCCCTCAAAAAAAGGTTAGTCCTGATGATGTCAGTTATGAAATGGCAAGAAGGCTTGCGAGTGAAATACGGCGGGAATTTAATCTTGGAGATCGTCCGGCACGGGAATTGATGAAAATACTTGAGGAAGGGTTTGGAGTTAAGATTTGGTATTTTGAAATGGAGGAAGGGTCGGCAGCATCAACCATTGGTCCATTTGGTCCGGCTATATTAATGAATTTGAACGAAGCGCCATGGCGACGAAATTATAATTTTGCCCACGAAATATTTCATCTAATAACATGGAATAGTTTACCGCCAAGTTTAATAAAAAAGGAGCCAGATTTATGGGATAAGCTGGAAAAAATTGCAAATGTATTTGCATCATGCATTCTGCTGCCCAGCGATGTTGTTAGAATTGAATTTGAAAAGAATATAGACAAAGACAGTATAGCCTACATCGATTTGATCGGAATAGCCAGAAAATTTGATGTTTCTACTGAAGCCCTTTTATTTAGGCTCTTAAATTTAAAACTTTTAGACAAAAATACCGTTAGTACTATATTAGAAGACCAGCTTTTCAGAGAAATAGATAGATCAACCATGGCGCCTCGTTGGTGGCGGCCGCCTAAATTTCCAGAGCGCTTTGTGAGACTTGCTTTTGTAGCGTACAAGAAGGGTAGGCTTTCAAAAGCAAAACTTGCTGAGATGCTGGATACCAGCCTGATAGATTTGCCGAAAACTCTCCAGGAATATGGCCATAAAGATCGAGAAGGTTATGATGCTGAAGTGCGTGTTACTTGACGCCAAACTCTGAACTGTGTAAAAGAATGTGTGTACGTGATGCAATGTCCCAGGGGCATCAAACCTCGCTCGTCGCGGCATCGTATCCCTCTTACTCTAAAATTGCCCGATTTAAATAACACAACATAGTCAACTCAGTCAATTGCGTCACCTATTTCCCATGGTTATTTTCTCTTGACATATTGGTGAATTGTAATTAATAATTAACTTAACAATAAACTTCCCCTGAGGTTTCGACCCAGGGCGCGGGGCTGCTTCGGTGGCCCCTGCTTTTTTAAAGTGTATAAGTATGCGAACTTACATTTATATTGATGGGTTCAATTTTTATTATGGAGCTGTAAAAGACACGCCATATAAGTGGCTGGATTTAAAAAAACTATTTGGGTATTTGCTCGACACATCTCACCAAATCATTTCCATCAAATATTTCACAGCAATAGTCACGGGTAAAATTGATCCCGACCAACCAGTAAGGCAAAAAACGTATATAAGAGCGCTTAAAAAATATATCCCTGAAATTTCAGTTTATTACGGCAAGTTTCTAAGTCACAATGTTTTTAAACCCCTTGCGTATCCAATCAATAAAAACCTTTTCGGAAAAAACATTAAGTTTGCAAATGTCATCAAGACCGAGGAGAAAGGGTCTGATGTTAATCTTTCGGTGCAACTATTAAATGATGCTTGGCTTGATCTTCATGATTGTGCTGTAATTGTGTCCAATGATAGCGACCTGTCCGAATCACTTAGGCTTGTAAAGGAATTGCATAAAAAGAAAATAGGACTAATCACTCCTGGGAAAATACACCCATCAAGAGAACTTCTGAAATACTCAGATTTCACCAAGCGAGTCAGAAAAGGTGTTTTGGCCGCATCTCAATTGCCTGATCCCATCCCTGGTACAACAATCCACAAACCTGCTGTATGGTAAAATAACGATTACGCGTCCCGGATTACGGATTACAGGGCGCCTTCTTTCTTTGATCCCTTATCTTCTTTTTCAATCTCCCGAAAAATCACGTTATGAAGCGTTCCCGGAGCATCCAATATGGCCTGCCATGGCATAAAATCAGCCCCCATTAAAATCGATTATATATTAACTTTATCTATTTCTATCAGATAATACACTTGCCATAGTTATTCAACAAATTCAACAACATCCCGGATAATCCCAGTGTGAAGCATGTAACATTGAAAGTTTAGTATTGTTGTCACCGTTTTGAAGGGGTACCTAAAAATCCAAAAATACAAAAACAATAAAGAATCTATGTAAAACTTATTTTAATTATATTTGGAATATTATATTTTTGTTGACAAATTTATCATTAATTGTAAAGTTTTTGTTACATATTTCCGATAGTAAACAAGAAGGGTCAATTTGATTGGATATAAAAATGAAAGGAGGCAATTTATGCCCTGGTCAGGAGCACATTTAAAAGTTCTGGCAAAAGAAAAAGAGATAACTTTAACAAAATTAAGCGAACTTTTAAAAGTATCAAGGCAAACGGTAACAGCATGGACAAAAGGAAAAGTCCCGAAAGGTGATCATTTAATAGAACTAAGCAGGATTTTGGAAATCAATCCGGGATATTTTTTCTCTGATGATGAAACTCAAAGAACTATTTCAGTGCCTATGCATAGGAAAAGAGGGGTTGCAAAGGTAACGGAAAGAACGGAACAAGATGCGTTCCGGTTGGCCAAACAATATGAAAAAATGTTTATTGAGGCTCCCGATCCCGGCCTTGTTCCTGTCTTAAGAGCAAAGCACAGAGATGATGATAATGCAAAAGCTTTAGCTAAAAAATTAAGAAGGTTATCCGGCATTGAAGGCCACGTGCCTATGGATTACAAACATACTTTTTACCTCTTGTCTCTATTGAGCATTGTGCCCATCTTTAGATATTTCCCAAGCAGCGTTAAAAATTATGCATTCTACTGTAGAATCGATAGACATCGTGTGGTTTTCGTAGATAATAATACGAATGTTTTGGATCTTATTTTCCCCCTTCTCCATGAAACAATTCATGCTATCCATGATGAGGAGGGGAATGCCATCGATGACCCAACAGAGGAAGATTTTTGTGATTTGGTTGGCAGTTATGCCCAATTCCCTACTGATTATGTTCAATTAGTTTACGATACTATAATAGGTCGAAGGATTAATATTCAGATAAATCGACTTAAAGAGTTTGCAGAAAAAAATGGTCATTCACTGTTTGGAATAGTTCAAGAACTTAAGAAAATAAACCCCGCTTTAGACCTTAAAGTTGGAGGTGCAGATACTAATTTAAAAAAATTATTTCCTAATATTGGAAATATTCTATTCGATGTTAAAGATGTTCGCGAATATATGGCCTTGTTAAAAACATTAACCCCGCTTTTTGTTGAAATTCTGCAAGATCAAATAGAAAACGCAACTCCGCGAAAGGTTGCCGAGTGGTTAGGACTGGAAAGCATACTTGACGGGAAACAAGTTATTGATGAGTTGAAACGGATTAGATACAGTGAAAAGCTCTAACCCGCATTTCTCATGAAGAATTTATCTGGCTTTTATTATTGTTAGTAAATATAAAGATATTAATTACTTAAATTGACATAGACGGATAATTTGATTAAACACTCTGATATTTATCTTTATTTAGATAAATTCTTCACCAAAGGCGAGCCAGAGCGGCACAGTGCCTTCGGCATGACTCCTTCGGCGTCTGCGTTATTCAGCCCTCGAAGTAGAGTATACTACGTCTTCGGGCTGAAATGCCTTGTTTCTGCACCGCTCTGGCTCGTGAGAAATCCGGGTTAATGAAGATTCTATGTGACACTTGTAGCATTCTTATGGTTATTCGGATTGCGCCGGATATGCTGACCGATGAAAAGTATGGCTGCTTTACAATACAGGAGGTTAGAGAGGAAATCATCAGACAACAAAAATTTAAAGATAAGTATACCTGGCGTCACGGCTTTAAAGATAAAATCCGATGTATTCCAAATAGCGAGATAATAAATAATGATTTCGTAAATCAGCACCTTGATGTTGCAAACTTGCTGATAGAAAACAATACGATCAATAAAAAAACAGGGAGACTTTTTGATTTAAGCCCGGTTGATAGAAGGTTTATTGCTTGTGCTCTTAGTTTTGGCCACAGGGTATCAACAGGTGACAACGATATTAAAGACATAGCAAGTCAGGAATTTTCGAAAGCTTTTAAGGGCAGTATATCACCCCTCGGAATGATCAATATGTGGATAAGAAAAGGTTTGATTGATTGGAGCGATGAATTGCATGGATATGTTGCAGATTGGAACAGAACAGAAGAAGCTCCCCAGCCAAGACGCCAAAAAATCGAATACAAAAAACTGACCGGATTAAAATATCCAGGAAGTTAGAGCAAGTTACCAGGGGATAGGGGGCGCAACCCGATGAGTTCACCAAAGATTGTCTAAAAACGACATTAAGACAAACGATGTCTTTGATGATATTATTTTGATAAAGCATGTTTAAATATTAAATTCTTGAAACCCCGACATATCCATGATATATCTTCAATAAATTCAACATGGTGGATAGCTGAGTTCATGGCAAGCTATCACCGTTTGAACGTTGCAGACTATTGCTTGAATACTTCAAAAAAATGAGACTTACTCAATCCGAGGGCTATGGCAAGTAGTGTTGAATGTAAATACTGGACACTTTCATAATAATGCAGCCTGCTGGATAACATTCAGATTGTGGTGTTATACAAGTAGAAAAATCATGAAATAGAAAATTTTTTCGCAATATTTTATTAATTTTTTAAAACTATACAGAAACTATATACTAACTGGTTACAGCCAAAAGGACATGTCGAAGATATCAGACAAACTGATAAGAGTGTTGAGGGATAAGAAGACTGTTGTTACGAAAGCCTTCTTTTGGAAGATTCCCCACGACTCGGGCCGTATCGATATCCGTTTGAAAGTAGGTCGTTATAAGAAGTCCAAGGGTCCATTCGACCCAGAAGTTGTTGAGAGTTTAGATCCCAAGAGCGAAATTACCTTTGATGAAGAGGAGTTCGACGCTCTCATCACATTCCTACAGGAAAACTACGAGCCATTTAAGCAGGGATTCAAGGCGTTCATACCCGTAGACCGGCCCTTTACTCAAGAAAATGCTGAACAGGTAAAAAAGCTGTTTTCGGTCCCGAACAGGGCGAGTCTAATCGAATTTATGTCAAGCCAAGATATTATTCCTGAGGATCTCTCACTGGCATTAGAAAAATGTTCGGCGTACAAAAGCGATTAATGAATATGAGAAGATGCTAAAAAAAGATCTTGTCGAAAATGATTGGCAAAAGTGGTTTGAAGACAATACTTGGGTCTTAGGTAGTGAATTTGTCCGTGTTTTAGACGAGCGACATATTGATGTTCAAAATATTTCAGATTTTCTAATGCAGGCGTATGACGGATTTCTCGACGTTGTAGAAATCAAACGCCCAGAGGGGGGATTGCTCTTTTGGGCGTCTATCCGAGATCATGGAAATCTTGTGCCATCATCGGATCTTACTAAGGCTATTACGCAGGCAGCGCGATACATATATGAAGTTGAGAGAGAAGCTAATAGCGTTAAATTTCTGAATAGGGTAGGAGGAGTGAGAACGGTTAAGCCGCGCGGAATCCTGATATTCGGCCGTTCATCGGATTGGGGAGACGACGAAAATGAGGCATATCGGATCTTGAATTCAAGCTATCACAATTTGACCATCATGACTTATGACCATGTGTTGGAACGAGCCAAAAGAATGGTAGGTTATGACTGCTAACAAGACAATTCGACTAGGACACAAATGACGCTGACGCTTCATTTGCGCCTGTTAATTGGGTTATATGCAATGAAGCCCATTTGCTAAAACCATTGCTTTTGGAGCATGAAAAGACCACAGGGTTAAAGGCTCAAACCTGTGTTGCTGACAGCAAGTACGGCATTATTGAGAACCACCTGGCCTGCCATGATCTGGGGCTGAAAGGTCATTTTGCATCGTTTGAGAAAGCCCATCGTGGTTCCGGTCGTCAGAAGGATATCTTCCCCAAGGAGAATTTCCTTTACAATCCTGACACCGACTCGTTTACCTGCCCTGAGGGAGAAGAGCTTAAGCGCAGGCGATTTAGCAAACAGCGTCGGCACTGGGAATATACAGCACCGCTAACTGTGTGTCGTAATTGTCGTTCATTCTCCCGATGCACTCGAAG
>JAUVVL010000144.1 GCA_030604635.1 Desulfobacteraceae bacterium | reverse complement strand
CGTAAAAAGTCAAAACTTGCTGAATTATTCAATTTTACGCATTCATAATGTCTTTAAATAATTCGCAATTCCTTAATCCCTAAATTCCTTAATCCATGTAAAAAGGACTTTTTACATGGGCATCATTGTTAATTACAGGGGAATATGAACGCTTCAATCATCGACGCTCATGCTCATTGCGGCATCCAAGGCCGATTCCCGCCACAATCTTTTGAAGATTACCATGCTCATGCCGGCGGCAGTGGTATTGACGGGGTTGTAATGTTCTCTCCGGTTATGGAGATTTATGACCGATATGATCCCAACTTTAAGGATAACGATGAATGGCGGCAAAGACGAAAAAAATCAAATGAATATTTGCTGGAAATTGGCCATCAAGAATTAATTGTAATACCCTATTTTTTTATCTGGAATGATTTTGCGGTTGATCAACTCACATCTCGGCACAAAGGAATTAAGTGGCATCGACATCCTGATGAACCAGTCTATCATTACGATGACCCCCGATGCCTGGCTGCTATTGAGGAAATCCGGCGAAGAAATATGCCAGTGGTGCTTGAGGAGGAATTTGAGAACACCATCCGCTTTATTAATGAGATTGCTGTTGGCGTCAAAGTAATTATCCCGCACCTGGGTTTATTAAACGGAGGATATGATACAATTTCTAAAAACGGCATATGGGAAAGGCCCAATGTCTATACTGACACGGCACTTGCTTCTCAATATGAAATAACCGATTATATTAATAAATATGGTTGCGAGCGGATGCTGTTTGGTTCCGACTTTCCATTTGGAGATCCCAAAATTGAGCTTTCCAAAATACAGAACCTCCGGATTCCGGAAGAAAAGAAGGAGATGATTTTGAGTTTGAATCTGAAACGTTTGTTGGCGGGTAGTAACCGATAGATCGGACAGTAACCGATAAAATCAATATTATTTCTTATTAGCCTTTCTAGGAACCTTTTTCAAAGCTGATAAGGGTGTGACCATACCTATGATGTGAAAAATCAGCGCCGCATTTTTCGAAATAACGAGTCCAAAAATTTTCAATTGATCGATATTTTCTGGAATCAGCCGCACTGGCCCCGGCCACATAGATCTTGGCGCCGGTGAGGTTGGGGATGAGGTTGTGCTTTTGCCGGTAACTGACAACCTTGTTGATGTAACTATTTGTGACCTTGGCCCAGGCAAAGTTGTATTCCTTTGAATCCTGGATCATGTCAGAGAGAATAACCAGAATCTTTTGACGTTTCTTCTCGTCATGGAAGATTGTATCGGCGATATTCAGAGAATTTAAAATTTCTGTCCGCTGAGTCCCTTGCTTCTTGGATAAAAGCCGGTTTACCTCCCTTTGAATTTTTTCTTTGGCCCCGGCAAAGTTTCGTTCGAACTGAATGCGGTTAACCCATATTGATTTCTTGGGAATCTCCACATCCACAGCCGGTTTGAAATCGATATAGGAACGGCCGGTGATTGTCCCCACCATAACACGATCCCCCTGCCTAAAGTTTTGATAGATCATCTCAAACGCTTTCTTATAAACCGTGCGCCGAGCGCGATTCGTGCTACCAGACATGTCGACAAAAATAACGATTACCCGTGGGGGGGTTTTTTCGTTTTTAGATCCCCAAAAGGCTTCGGCATTCCGGTTCGGGTGGATCAATAAGAGAAGGGAGCTGAGAAGGATGAGCCCCAGGAGTTTTATTCTACATCTCTTCATTTGGGTATATCTCCTTAAAAATTACGAACTGGCTTTACTGGGCACAGCCCGCATACGAGTGGTCATGGTTTCCATTTTAGTTCGCTCGTCTTCTTCTTCAAATTCCGGCCCCAAATCGTGTTCCCGTTCAAAAGACTTGGGTTTTGAATGATCAAGACGTACGCGATGGTTGACCTTGCGGTAGTAAGCGATGACTTCCTGGACCCGTTGCTTAATCCTCTCGATTTCTTGTTTTTTATTGGCACTGAGCTTCTTATATTTTGCCTCGAGGGCCCGCATGTTCTTATTGAGCTTGTTGGTCCTGCGGTGCAAATGCTGTAGCATAGAGTCTTTGTCATGGGCAAAATAGGAGCAAAGGGCGGCTGCAGCTAAAATGACCAGGTTCAGGCCGACGAACGCGGCGCCGATAAATTTGCTACTGCCGAAACTGCCGATGGCGCCCGTTGTGCTTAGGTCGCCCAGGTACTGGACGCGCACGTAGCCGATGGCAATCAGGCCGCCGACGGTGAGGACGAGAAGCACCCCTATGCCGATGGCATTTTTCCACCATGGGTCAGACCCGCGCTTTAAAAGAATCCCCATGGCGTGGGCAATCCAGGGGATGGCTACGGCCACACCGACCGCCATGATCCATGTGAATATCTGGCTTTCGCCAAACACTGAGAAGGCGAGGGAATTCATAGGGATTTCACTCAGGACAAACAGGAACATCAAAGCATAGTATTTTCCCCTGGACAACTCCACACTGGGCTCGGATCGACCGATCTTGGCGGCGTGATTATCATAGTCCTTGGAAATACGTTCATAATCCTTGAGCATGGGTTTGTGTTTTCCATTGAGGACCTCCAATTTGGGCGCACATTTGGCCGTTGCTTGCCGTGCCGTTTTTCTGGCCATAGCCATCACCTCCAGCTCAAACGGAGAAAAATTCGGATCATCTCTATCGGGAAAATTCTTTTTCCCATCGATTTTGGCGTTTTTTTTGACCTCCCGTCTGCTATACATTTTTCTCCCCCTTTCTGTTCAAAAAAAACCGGGAACGGGAATTAGATTAGTATGAATGATAAGAATTCCCTTTATAATCCTGTGAATATATTAAAATCGGCCTTGTGTGTCAAGGGAATCTTTTGGCCGAAAACAGCTTGGGGGCTGCACTTTCGAACAGCCCCCAAGCTATTGATATCATTGTGGTAGGCACGATTGGATTTGAACCAACGACTTCTACCGTGTCAAGGTAGCGCTCTCCCCCTGAGCTACGTGCCTATTATTTAAAAAATTCGATAGCACCTCTTTTTTTGCCTGTCAAGAAAAATGCCCTTCTGCCGCCTTAATGAAACGGTGAAAAACTGTTGGACATATGTACGGACATATGGCAAATTATTTCAGGGGTCGGGGAGTTATCGTCTTTAAGACCGCTCCATGGGTAATCAGATTCCAAGTCGTGTGAACTCGCACACACCACACACTTTTACATCTGATCACCCATTACGCTTAATTGAGGACAACTTTTCGATAAAACTCCCCGACACCTCAATTATTTCACAGGAAAGGAGGTGATATCCGTGAAAGTGAGAAAAGCGCTCTTTGCAGGAAGCTGGTATCCGAGCAGCGCCGCAGGATGTGAAAAAGAAATCAAAAGTTTTTTAAAAGAGTACGACACAAAGACCGTTTCGGACAGAACCTTAACCGGCGGGATCGTACCCCATGCAGGATGGTACTTTTCAGGGAGTATCGCCTGCAACGTAATAAATTGCCTGAAAGATGAAAAGCCTACGGATGTTTTAGTGATTTTTGGTATGCATCTTCATACAGGCTCACCATCCCATATTATGACGGAGGGAGCATGTGAAACCCCTTTTGGTGAAATTGAAATCGAAAAAGAACTGGCCAATGAACTTGTCAAAAAATTTACCTTTCAGATTGAATCCGCTGAAAATTTTACACATGATAATACAATCGAACTTCAGCTCCCTTTTATCAAATACTTTTTTGAGGATGCGAAAATCGTTCCTATTGGCGTACCGCCGGTGAAAGGCTCTTTTGAAATCGGAAAGGCTGTTGCCGACATTTCAAAAAGGCTTGGTCTGCGTATAAAAATCATCGGGTCCACAGACCTTACACATTATGGTTCTAATTATGGTTTTATAACCAAGGGCACGGGTCCGGCAGCGGTGGACTGGGTGCGCAATGAAAACGACCGCAGGGCTATTGATGCCATGCTTGCCATGGACCCCGATGCGGTTATCAGCGAAGCCCTGACGAACCAGAACGCCTGTTGTGGCGGCGCAGCCGCAACGGCGATTGCTGCGGCAAAACAGCTCGGAGCCGAACATGCAGAATCGATCGCTTATGCGACCAGCTATGATAAAAGTCCCGGGGATAGCTTTGTGGGGTATGTGGGGGTTGTGTTTTAAGTTATTACAGAAAAAAGGGTTACTGTTTCTCAAAAGAAACCGTAACCCTTTTATTGTTTGGCTGAGGGACCAGGATTCGAACCTGGGTTAACGGGGCCAGAACCCGTCGTCCTGCCGCTAGACGATCCCTCAATTAACTGATAATTTTCAGATACACAAAAACGTGATGCCAGTCAAGATAAAACTGAAAATGGATCGCAACCATTTACTTCCGTAAATTCAATTAGTATTAGTAATGAGTAATATTATTTACCGGCACTATTCTGTTTGAACATTGAGTGAGCTTTCAAACAGCACGGTTTTTAATAAGCAAGAACCAGGGGAAGCCGGATATATAAAGTTATCTACTTAATGATATCAGACTGTTATGAAATAAACCTGTCTGTTTTTTTCATGGGCCCATAAAGGTGTGGGCATAAGAGAAAAATACAAAAAATGTTTATAAAAAAAACCTTGACAATCCTTTTTGTTTCAATTACTAGAACCGGAATCTTTAAGCCGGTTAGTGGATTTGGTTTATATTTATATAAATATCAATCTGTTATAGCAGGATATTACTAATAGCTACGCCAAAAAACAAGAAATATAAGTCATGCGGCCCTGTGCAAAGGCCGCATTGTAATTTAAACCTAACAATAAAACCAAAGTAACTATTCAGCCACCAGGACACAAAGGCACAAAGGAAATAAAAATATATCAATTTTGCACTCTTATCTGAAAGAAAAGAATGCATTGTAAGAAAAAAGAAGGTCAATAATGTTCAACCATCTTGGTGTCTTGTTCAGCCGTCGCAGCTGCTTTGGCGAAGTCGGCGTGACTTAGTGGCAAGATGCCTGAGCAGTTACAAACCAAAAAGGATGAAATAGATGACAGCATTTGTAAGCAAAGAAGAACCTGAGCTCAAAGGATTGGATCCCGAGTTGCGGCAGATGGTCATAGATACGGTCAGGCAACTTAAGAATCGTCTCCTTACCCGCGAAAAAATTCTTGAATATGACAAAAACGAATTTTTTCCGGAAGAGACGATCCGGGAGATGCTGGGTCCTGACATTGGCATGCAGCTTCTTTTCATCCCCGAGGCCTATGGCGGAATGGGTGGCGGCACTCGTGACTGCTGCGCAGTGACCCTTGAAATGTGTAAGATATGCTTGGGGATCGGCACAGCTTTTTTTGCAATTCAGCTCGGTTCCGACCCATTATTGGTAGGGGGTACTGAAGAGCAGAAAGCAAAATGGCTTGGCGCAATTGCCGAGGGGGGTACCCTTGTTGCCTATGCCGTGACCGAACCCGGCGCCGGCAGCAACCTTGCCGCCATAAAAACCAAAGCTGAACCGGTAGCAGATGATGCCGGAAAGATCACGGGTTATATCATTAACGGAACCAAGCAGTTTATCTCAACAGGAGGATATGCTGATTTCATTACCCTGCTGGCCAACACCCCTGAAGGGCCCTCATTTTTTGTAGTGGAAAAGGGAACGCCGGGGTTTGTTCAGGGCAAGGGTGAGGAAAAACACGGTATCCGGGCTTCAAACACATCTCCGCTCTCCTTTACAGACGTTTTTGTACCGGTTGACAATCTAATCGGAGGCGTACCCGGCCATGGTATGAAGCAGGCCAACAAGGTTTTTGGATATACCAGACTGATGGTCGCCGCTATGGGTCTGGGGGCTTTAGAGGCGGCCCTTGAGATTGTGATCCCGTATGCCAAAGAGCGGATTCAGTTCGGATCCCCGCTTTCCGAAAAGCAGGGTTACACCCATAAACTGGTAGTTCCCCATGCCGTGAGACTTCAAGCCGCAAAGGCCTATTTAGACGAAGTTGCCATAAGGATCGATTCCGGAGAAGAGGATCTTCATGTGGAAGGCTCCATTTCCAAATTTTTTGCCACCGAGTCTGCCAACAAAGCCGCAGACGATGCCATCCAGGCCCTTGGCGGCTATGGCTATATCCGCGAGTTTGAAGTGGAAAAAATCAAACGGGATGTGAAGATCACCTGTATCTATGAAGGGACCAGCGAGATTCAGCAGAATATCATCAGCACGTTCCGCTGGAAAAATACGCGCAAGTCCAAGGGCGCGTTTTACGGGTCCATCGCCTCCGAGATGGAAAAGCTGGACACTGTTGTCGGCGATGCCGGATGCAGACTCTACGGGCTTGCGGCCGGGGTTTTGAATGAGACCATTATGCAGGTCCATGACAACCGGTTGACTCGTCAGCAGTATGTTATGTTCAACCTTGCCGATATGATGACCCATGTGGAAGTTGGAGCCAGCCTGGCGCGCAAGGCCGTCGCTCTCACAGAAGCCGGTGATCCTGAAGCCGAAAAGATCAAGGTCATGTCGAGGATTTTTGCCGATGAAGTCGCACAACTAATTACCCGGAACGCGCTTAAAATTCTGATGGGTTCCGGGGTGTTTGATCAAAAGGCTGTTTCTGATTTTATGGAGACCGTTTCTTATAACGAGCTGTTTTTCAGCAGTCAGAATGTTATAAGCGACATGGATATGGTTGCGGATATATTGTTTGAGAGGTTATCATGACGAAACAAAACAAGCGTATTGTAGTAGTTACAGGTGGATCAAGAGGTATTGGACGGACTATTTGTATTTCCCTTGCGGCACCGGATACAGATATTTATTTTAATTATTTTAATCCAATTGACCCGGCTGCTGAAATTGCCGCTGCAGCTGAAACAGAAAAACTTGTTGCAGATGCACAAAGTACGGCAATTAGTAAAAGTGTTAATATTGCGGTAGAAAAAGAGGTTGCAGGTTTTTTCGACGAAATACTGGAAGAAGCCGGACGGATAGATGTTCTTGTAAACAATGCCGGTATTACCAAAGACGGACTTTTAGTCCGTATGAAAGAAAAGGACTGGGATGATGTTTTAGATGTAAACTTAAAGGGCGCCTTTTTATGTACGAAGATTGCCGCCAGGGCCATGATGAATCAGCGTTATGGTCGTATTATAAACATATCGTCGGTTGTGGGCGTAACCGGCAATACGGGACAGGCAAATTATTCGGCTTCAAAGGCAGGCTTAATTGGGCTCACAAAAACAACTGCAAAAGAACTTGCCCCGCGTGGTATTACGGTCAATGCGGTGGCACCTGGTTTTATAGAAACAGACATGACTGCTGCACTTTCAGATAAGGCAAGGAATGCAATGCTGGGACAGGTCCCACTGGGACGTGCAGGACAACCTGAAGATGTTGCAGCCGTTATTGCATTTCTGGCCTCTGAAAGTGCGTCTTACATTACAGGCCAGGTAATTCATGTAAGCGGCGGCATGTATATGTAAAAGGAGGTAAACAAAATGTCCATTGAAGATAAAGTAAAAAAGATAATTGCGGAAAAGCTGAGCGTCGATCTTGAAGAGATAGTTCCCGAGGCGTCCTTTGTGGATGACCTGGGCGCGGATTCACTCGATCTTGTGGAGTTGATCATGTCCATGGAAGAGGAGTTCGATATCGAAATTTCAGATGAAGTGGCGGAAAAACTGGCGACGTTCAATGATGTCTTAGAATACATTAAGGCGAATTCATAAGATTGTTGTAACAGATAATAATCTTTAGAAAACAGGTATAAATCTGCCGTTTAATAAGGAGGTTTTTTTGAACAGGCGGGTTGTTATTACGGGATTTGGACTTATTACACCCCTTGGCATCGGCGCCGAGGAGTCGTGGTCCGCCCTGTGCGCCGGAAAGTCAGGGATCGCCGGGATAACCAAGTTCGATGCTGCTGATTTTGACACTAAGATTGCCGGAGAGGTAAAGGACTTTCATCCCGAAGATTTTCTTACCAAAAAAGAGGCCAAGCGGACTCAAACCTTTATTGCCTATGCTATAGCAACCTCCCGCATGGCCATTGAAGATTCCGGCTTGGTAATCGACAGCTCCAATGAAAACAGGGTCGGTGTTCTGACTGGTTGTGGTCTGGGCGGGCTCCAGGTGCTCGAACAAACCAGCAAGATTCTCGAGGAGAAGGGGCCCAAGAGGGTGAACCCGTTTTTTATTCCCATGATGATAGGGAATATGGCTCCGGGGATGATTTCCATCGCTTTGGGTGCCAAAGGGCCCAACGCTTCAATTGCAACCGCATGCGCGGCAGGCACCCATGCTGTCGGTGATGCATTCGAGATAGTCAAGAGAGGCAAGGCAGATGCCATGATAACTGGAGGTGTAGAGTCTGTTATCACTCCCACTTGCATTGCCGGTTTCAATGCCATGAAAGCCCTGTCCACCCGGAACAATGAGCCTGAAAAAGCATCCCGACCGTTTGACCGGGATCGTGATGGTTTTGTGGTGGGCGAAGGATGCGGAATCCTTATCCTCGAAACACTTGATGGCGCCCTTAAAAGAGGTGCCAATATTTATGCCGAAATATGCGGGTATGGTATGAGCGGAGACGGGTTTCATATGACCGCGCCTTCCCCGGACGGTGAAGGTGCGGCCAGGTGCATGGCCGCTGCTCTTGACTATGCAGGGGTTTCATATAAAGAGATCGATTACATCAATGCTCATGGTACGTCAACGCAGCTTAACGATCTTTACGAGACAATGGCCATCAAGTCCGTATTCAAGGAAAAGGCGCCCTTGATACCCGTCAGTTCGACCAAATCGATGACCGGCCACCTGCTCGGCGGCGCCGGCGGAGTAGAAACGGTTTTCACGGCCCTTACAATTCATGAAGGCATTATTCCACCCACCATAAATCTCAATCATCCTGACGAAGAATGTGATCTTGATTATGTTCCGAAAACCGCCCGTAAGGCGAATGTAAACATGGCCATGACAAATTCATTTGGTTTCGGGGGAACGAACGCAGTTCTGATTCTGAGAAAATACCGTAATTGATCAGACTTGTTGTATCAGACTCGTGAGGAATCCGGGCTAGGCATCTGTGTCAGGCGCTATCGGCACGGGAATCTTGAAAAACTGTACGCCCTCTTCATTTAATGTCTTTTCTTCTTCCTTTGTGCTGACACCTCTAATATTTCTCGGCTCAGCAACGCCATAATGCATTTTCAAGGCTTCTTTGGCAAAATCACAGCCGACATCATCAAAATTTTTCTTCACAAAATCGACAACCTTCTTACCGGCATCTGCAAGATCGGTCTGCTGTTTATAAAAATCTTTTACAGACGGGGACGATTTTATGGCAAAGGTCGAAGGAATCCTGGAAACAGAAGTATCATTACAAACCGGGCATGCAATCAGACCTTTTTTTTCTTGTTCTTCGTAAGCCTGTCCGTCTTCAAACCAACCCTCAAAAGCATGTCCGTTGGCACATTGCAAATCATATGCTATCATAGCTATAAATCATGTATTATTTTAGTTTTATAGTAATAGTTCAGCCACAAAGACACAAAGACACTAAAATTATAATATGATTCTTTTAATGCCATTTTTAATAAGAGGCACGTTAAAATTGACAAGAAACCCAAATAGATTCTTCCCTGCCTGCTGCAGGCAGGTCTTTTTGATAAAGATTAAT
>JAUVVL010000081.1 GCA_030604635.1 Desulfobacteraceae bacterium | reverse complement strand
CTCGCCTGAGCGAGACAACAAAAGGACGAAGGGCATTGAGTACGGCTCGCGATGGCGGGCAGGAGCGACTCCATAACTTTAGGCACTTTAGCTCATTTTAGGCACTTCTAACTTGTCCGGCTTGCAGTAGAGCGCCCCTTTCAGGGGCAAACCAAAGCCTGGTCCTATGGGCCAGGATTCTTTATATGAGGTGATATTATGAAAAAAGTACTGTTATATCCTGTTATAGTTATGTTCCTTTTTTGTGCCGTCTTTTTCGCTTGTTCAAACAAAGGAGATGTAGAATCAAAAAAAGGGAAAATTGAAAAAATGACCGATAAGGCCGCAAAAGAGATCGTGGATCATATTCGAACACCTATCGAAAAAGCACGTTCAGTAAAAAATATAGAAGAAGATAGGCAGAATGCCGTTGAAGAGAACTTAAAAGAGCAGTAATATTTTGATGGCTTCGTAAAAAAGTTCATTTGCTCGCTCCGGCATAGAAAGGCTACAAATATGTGGAAACGAATTGTTATTATTCTGTTATTATTGTTATGCTGCCTCGCTGCCATTGGAGGCCATTTTGATAGACTCATAGGCAAAGTCGGCCTGGATAAGATTACGGATTCAAATGATCAATACCTTAAAGAATCGTTTAATAAATCTGTTGCCGTCTTTTTGACCCTCTCGGCAATTAAGAGCGGCATGGCAATAATAGAGGGTTCCGAGGCAGGGATCGTCGTCTTTAATCTGGAAGTTGGCGATATTGTACAGTCTGTCTATGATTGCGTTGATATTGCATGGAAAACCACACTTGCCGGAAGTACTATACTCCTTCTGACGAGGTTGATATTGCAAACGATTTGTACCATTGATCACTGGTTTCTCTCTGTATTATTTTTTGCAATAACAGGCTTCCTTGTTTCACGCTACTTTATTCCCCAAAGGGTTGCTTTATCTCATTTATTAAAAGAGTTCGTCGTCTTTTTATTAGTATTGACTATTTCGTTGTATCTTATTCTACCCTTTTCGGTTGCCGGAGCATCATTACTATCGAAGAGAATTGCCATACCGTTAATTGCAGAAGCTCAATCAGGATTCAACACGATTGAAAAGGATTTTTCGGCGGAATCATTAAGTGAGAATATCTTCCCTGCTGATGAAAAGGACGAGGGCTTCCTTGCAAAAATAAACCTAAAAACGCAATATGCCAAAGTTAAAATTAAAATAATAAAGATGGGGGCCTTTTTCAAAGATAAAACACGCAGCATGGCTATTTGGACTATAAAGATAATTGCAGGCTATTTATTTGACTGTTTAGTTTTTCCCGTCACTTTTTTCATTATCCTATTCATATTTATAAAGGGAACAATGAGCTATTTATTGGGAATAAAAAGAACAGAGACTTTCAAAAAGGATTTAGATCTCATGTTTTCGAAGTATTACGGACACCGATTCGAAAAGAGAGCCGGCGCATAAGACATTGATCCCGCTAAATAGTGCCTGAACGAAAAGTCGTGTTCAGGCAAAATCCGAATATCGCCTGATCTTATAAAATGGCCGAAATTCGAAACAAATTCGAATATCAAATGACAAAATGACCGAAACGAACCCACTGAAAATTCAAAGTTTTTGTCATTGGAACATTTTTGATTTCTGTCATTGTTTCGTATTTCGAAATTCGGATTTCGAGTTTTTGACCGAAAACCGGGGTTTTCGGTCAAGCACTAACTATTATGTCGTTTGACTTGATTGATCGATTATTATTGAGTACAGTTTCGCAAAAACATAGATTTCATGGCAATATAATCTTATAAATATAAACCTGGAGGTTTTTATGATTGATCCGAATCTAAGCCCTGTGGTCGCCGAGAGGTTTAAACCCTTTCAGAACGAAATATTAAGCGGCTATCAGGATAAAATTCATTCCATAACCATCACCGGAAGTGCCCTGACAGACGATTTTGACCCCAGTAAATCAGACGTCAATTCGGTCTTTGTCCTTACTAAAATGGATTTGAAATTTCTTGAACTTATGGCTCCCTTGGGGAAAAAATACGGCAAAAAAAGAATAGCAGCCCCCCTGATCATGACCCCGGAATACATTATGAATTCCCTTGATGCCTTTCCCATCGAGTTTCTGAATATAAAGCTGCTTCACAAAACCGTTTTCGGAGAAGATCTCTTTCAGATACTGGAAATAAATAGATCTGACCTCAGGCTCCAATGCGAAAGAGAGCTGAAGGTCAGATTGATTGGTCTCAGGCAGGGCTATATATCTTCCGCAGGTGACAGTAAAACCCTCACCAATATGTTTATCGATACCATTTCAGGATACATTCCGCTTTTCAGAGGGATTATTCTTGTACTCGGAAAGGAGCCACCCATAAGAAATGACGATGTTCTGACAAGCCTTGAGGAGTTTTCCGGCGTAAACACCGGTGTATTTAAGGCTGTTTTAAAGCAAAAAAAACATAAAACAAAACTGACGATCAAACAGCTCAACACCTTTTTCGAAGACTATTATGCGGCTATCGAAAAACTGGGGGAGATTACAGATGACATCAAAGAATAGACTTGCAATTTTCCTGGCAACACTTTTTTTATGCCTTTTGGCTGCATCTGTTTCCCGTTCCTCCGGCATTCCGGAAAGGCCTCTCAATTATGTCGTCGACCTGGCAGGCATTGTCGATGATGCCACGGAAAACAGGCTGAACAGATATCTTCATCAACTTGAACAGAAGACAACGGCCCAGTTGGTTATCCTGACGATAAAGAGCCTCGAGGACGAATCCATCGAAGATTTTTCCATTAAAATTGCCCATGACAAATGGAAACTCGGTCGGAAGGGAAAAGATAACGGAGTGCTGTTCCTG
Source organism: Desulfobacteraceae bacterium (assembly GCA_030604635.1). Taxonomy (GTDB): domain Bacteria; phylum Desulfobacterota; class Desulfobacteria; order Desulfobacterales; family UBA11574; genus JAUVVL01. Next base: position 10,567 of record JAUVVL010000081.1, on the reverse strand, counting down.
ATATCCGTAAAAGACCGAAAGTACAGGATCGAAGTCGGCTACGGACTCGAGGGCGTGCTTCCGGACAGCCTTGTCGGCAGCCTTGGCCGCAACATACTTGTGCCTTTTTTCAGAAAGGGCGATTATTCAAACGGCATTTTTGCCGCAACCCTGGCAATGGCAAATGAGATTGCCTCAGACTCGGGAGTCAAGATAAACGGAATGCCTGCAATCAAACCCGGCATTCTACCGGCAAGAAAGGGCAAACCCGCCAGCCTCTTTCATACCATAGTGGTCATCGTGTTTCTCTTTCTTTTGCTGATTATGTTTATCAAAAATCCGAGACTGTTTTTGCTTCTTTTTCTGTTTTCATCAATGGGCGGAAGAATGGGCTCATGGGGCGGTAGCGGCGGTTTTGGCGGCGGTGGCTTCGGCGGTTTCGGCGGTGGTGGTGGTGGCGGCTTCGGTGGCGGAGGCGTATCAGGAGGCTGGTAGTTTGCGAATAATTGTTATTAATAGGAGAAAATTATGTCAAAACAACTCAAAATCATTTTAATCACGTTAGGCGTTATATTACTTATCAGTTTTTTGGCACTCGGCAAGATCGTAGCCGGTTATAATAATGTCATTGCCATGGATGAAAATGTCAAGGGGAAATGGGCGCAGGTGGAAAACCAGTTAAAGCGCAGATACGACCTTATCCCCAACCTAATTGAAACTGTCAAGGGATATGCAAGACATGAAAAAGAACTGTTCGAGAACATTGCAGAGGCAAGGACAAAGTATTTTCAGGCCAAGGGTGTAAACAAAAAGATTGCAGCTTCAAACCGACTTGAAAGCGTTCTTTCAAGGCTCCTCCTGCTCCATGAAAGATACCCGGTCCTCAAGGCCAATGAATCGTTCCTCAAGCTTCAGGACAGCCTCGAGGGAACAGAAAACAGAATATCAGTGGAACGAAAACGATATAATGAGGCGGTTCAAATTCTGAATACATATATCAGGACATTCTTCGGAAGATTCTATGGTATGTTTGCAGGCGTCTCAAGCGCAGACTACTATGAAGTGCCCGAGGCAGAGAAATCGGTCCCCAAAGTAAAATTTTGATTGTTATGACAAATAGTACCTGAACAAAAAGTGAAGCTCCCCGCCCTAAAGGGCGGGGGTTCTGCCATACGGCAGTGCTTCGCGGCGGGGGAAACTGCTAACTCGCATCATCATTTGTTTTCTCAGCAGCATGTCTCCAAAAACTAGATTCGGCAAGGCTGTCATGCCAGTAAATCGGAGCAAAAGCTATGGCTGTATCAGCAGTTGATGCAAGCACCAATAACTCGAAATCAAATGAGAATGTCCTTACCTCGGTTTTCAGAAGTATTTGTCTTAAAAGTTTTGCATTAAAAGCCTTGAGACCACATTGAGTATCTGTGATTTTCCCTGTTTGCGGATACAGTTTTGAAAACACAATTCCCCGCAAGCCAACCATTCGACGATCGAACTCAGTCAACCCTTGAATTTCTCCATTCTTCCCCCATGGACCGCGGCAAATACTCCCCGCGTCATAACGTGACGCAATAGTAACCATCGTTTTATCGTCTTGTTTTTCCAATAAAAGTCCAATTTCATTAACAGGCGCCGCCATATCAGCATCTGTAAAGACTACTATATGCGGCTTATCACCTTCTGAATAATCTTCCAATGCCTGCCACATGCCATATTGAATAGATCCTCCTTTCCGGCTGTCGCTTGTGGATTTTAATCCTTTAATAACCGGTGACTGTCTTTTGATGCCATCTTCAAGATAAAGGACCCTTACATTTTTGTACCCTTCTGTTTCAATAATTTCTCGTGCTTTCTTCCCACTCTGATTTGGACAACCATCATCAACAAGAATCATGTTGAAACTAACAGGCGAATCTTTCAATAGCCATTTCATTTGTTTCATTTTACGCCGGACAAAATTTTCACCATTGGGGTTATCGCTGCTTTTGGGACGGATCCGATTGTGCTCATTATACATGGCGAGCACCAGTGATACATGGAGGGGATAATCTATTTGTTTTACATACATTTTGGAAAGTGCAAGCTTTGAAACGAGAAGCATTGAATTTTTATAATTATCCGGACGTGAGGTTAGCAGTCTGTCAAGATTTTGAAGAGCAGAAATGGACGAGTATTTGTTCAATAAGTCAGTGGCTGCTTCAAAAATTAGATTATCCTGACTGCTGTCGGTTAAGTCTATTTCATCCGGGAGATTTTGAGAAAGCATGGCTATAGTAAACTCCCATGAAGGGTCAACATCTGCTTCTGAATAGGATGTTGTCTTATCTTGTATAACAACTCCATCCAGTATGACCGGCAAGTTATTCGCTATCTTTAGAAATTCTTCAAACTTCAAATTCAAAATAAAATCGGCAAGTCCCAAAATGGGTGAAGAATCATATTCTTCTGGTATCAAGTCCTGATACATATGAGCCATAGAAGCAAATTGCTGAATCATTTTATAGTAACTTCTTATGCTTTCTAAACTTCCTCCTGGTGTTTTTTGTTCTGGAGAATTTATTGCCTCTTTAAACAAAGTAACAAGTTGTTTTGCAGATACATCCATTGCATGTGGTTTTTGTCTGAGGTCTGAAGATAAACTGCAATTTTTAGAAAACATATTCACCATCTTCTTTAACTGATACTGATAAGAACATTCTTTTGATGAGAAGGAAAATAGGATGAAGAAGGTATGTATGTCAAGCACCCATTATTCAAAAATATTGTGGTTTGAAGATTGCGTGCCTAAACCACGCAGATATTGGGCTTCATTTTGTTACGTATAGATAGCAGTAAGCAAAGGTTTGAGAACTCACTCCGCCTATTGCGGAGCTCAAACAGCTCAAATCGCTTATCTTTCGCTTCGCCAAGATTTATTGGCAAAAAACGTTTTAATGACAGCTCAAAGAGGTTCTGATTTGGGCAACAGCCCTTGAAGACCTGCCCCCGTTGTTTTTATCGTGTATGACTAAAATCGAAACCCTAGTCCCAAATAAATTCCATAGGTTGAATAGTTGTCAATGCTGCGAGTTTCTTCTGATATCCTGTCTTTCACCTTCCAGTCGGCTATATGATAACTGTAACGACCGGCCATTTCAGCCTCCCAGCGATTGCCCAGTAAATATCTTAACCCGACCGCCAGTGCCGGGATGTATTCGGTGCCCGCATCTGTCGTAATGTCGTACTGACCGACGACTACGAGAGAGCCTCTTACATCATCTACATCCACCAGGCCGATACCGAAGCCCCCTGCAATGTACGGTCTCAATCTTTGAAGCTTTTCATTGTCTGGTGTGAACTCACGTTCACCCCATATGCTGATGATAATGTTTGTCATACCGGCATCATTTACATTGGTGGACTGTAACCCTAATTTTTTATATGGTTCCTCGAAATCACCGGAAAGATAGTCGAGGGAAAGACCAAAATGCCATTTCTCGATCCAATTATAACGCCCGTATATGCCATACATTGGCAAATCGTTTGCCGGTTCACCGTCACCCAAAAATGTCCCGCCACGGACTCCGATCTGAAATTTTTGATCGTACAAATCCTCTGCCCAAACTATAGAAACGGTTCCACAAATTCCTATGGCAATGATCATCGCCGTTACTAATAACTTTTTCATTATGACCTCCTTTAGATTTAGTAAAAAACAAAATTACGAGTTGTTGAGCCAAGTCCTGAAACGAAATTGAATCGAAATTACAATAAAGACCTTATAGAAGGCGGAGCTCGGCACCCAAGACTAAATGTAAAAAAAATAATATGTTGGTTTTCGAATAATAAAGTCATTGCTACCATATCCTTGTGAATGGGCTTATATGTCATATACACAGACGAAAAGAATAAAATAAAGTTGGAGTTGTTGTGTCTTTTCAAAATTATTTTTAATGTTAGTAAATAAAATCTATTGTATGCAACTGTGTTTCAAAGTTCCACTTGGATGCATAGTAGTGGACATTGGGTAGATAAAAAGATTGTGTATCTTTGCTTACTTCAGCTTTTACTCTTATTTGATATTTCCGGTCTTTTTCCAACCTGTTTAACGAAACAACTTTTAAATGATCAACATTAGACATTAGTTGTTGTGCTTCAATAAAAGATTTTGTGATTCGTAAATTTTCCTTTTCCCATGACCTCCTTACAATAAATTCTTTCTTTAATGCATTGTATTTAATATTATGGGTAATTTTCAAATCCGCAATTTTTTTGTCTATCCAAAGATCACGTACTTTGTATAAAGTAATATGGAATGAAAATGTAGCTGGCACACCAATTAGAAGATACTTTTTAATTTTATCCTGAAAAGCGCCCTGAATATTAACGTAAACCAGCAAGTCATCACGAGTGTTGGCGATATCTAAGTTTGTAAGTTTTATTTCCTGAGCAAAAGCCGTATTTTGTATAAACAAGAATAGGCCAAGAAGAATAACTCCTTTTTTAAATTGAATAGACGACTTCATATAATTTGTTTTAGATTCTTAAGGTGTTTAACTTTTTTGTTGTGCCACCATTTAATATCATAAAAAAATTATCTGAAGATTATGCCAAAATTATGATTTGGTAATGTTTGACAGAAAAGTGGGATTTAGAGTGGAAATAAGGGCGAAAGCCAAAGTTTCTTAGTTGTAGCCTAACCTGAATTTCTCATGAAGAATTTATCCCGGATTTTACTATAGTAATTAAATATAAAGAAATTAATCAGTTAAGAGCCATAAACAAATAGTTTCCATAAACAATTTTATGTTTATAATATTTAAGATAAATTCTTCACCAAAGGCGAATCAGACTCGTGAGAAATCCAGGCTAAATTAAAGTAAAGAAAATGAAACGGAGAAATTAATGAGGTAATGTGACTAAAAATGCACTACCCTTGTTCAGGGCGCTTTTAACTCTAATATCGCCGCCGAAAGCATTGGCAATAGCCTTAGCTAAGCTGAGGCCAAGGCCTATTCCGGCCTTCGACCGGCTCATGTCGCAACGATAGAATCTTTCAAATATTTTAGGCAAATCCTTTTCTGAAATTCCTATGCCTGTATCCTCAAATATAATGTTGACTTGCCCATTATCCAAACTTGCCGAAATAGTAACAGATCCTTCAGATTCAGTATATTTTATCGAATTTTCCAAAAGATTAGTCACAAGCCTTTGCAGCTTGTTGCTATCTCCTTGACAATGAAGTTTATCAGGAAGAATAGTTATTATGTTGACGCCTTTTTCATTTGCTGTTGGACGAAATAGTTCACAAGCGTCTAGAATTAATCTGCTCAGGTTAACTTTCTCAATTTTAAATTCTCCCACACCAGCCTCGGTTTCCGTAATATCAAGCATCGTGTTAATCATTTCGATCAGGTTGTCACACTCTTCTATGGTACTGGCAGCCATATTTTCATAGTCTTTGATGGAATTTTTACTAAAAAGGGTCATCTCTGCAATACCGCGAATTCTGGTTAGGGGGCTTCTAAGGTCATGGGCAATATTGTCGGTCATTTCTCTCATGCTCTTAAGTAAAGCCTGAATACGGTCTAACATGCCATTAAATGTATTTGCCAGCCTATCGACTTCATAGGATCTCCTTTTTACCTGCACTCTTTTGTCATAGGACCCTTTTGATATGTCTATAGCTGTAAGAGTTACTTCCTCCACGCCGAGCAAAGCCTGTCTTGACAAAAACCATCCAATTAAAGCCGAAAAAATGAACAGGGGGATCATCAGCAAAAACAGCAAATCACGAAATACCTTTAAATATTTCTCATTATCCTCAAGAGATAGTCCGATCTGCAAAACCTCAGTGGGGCTGATAGACCCATAAATAGTTCGCACTTTATACTTATAGTTTGGAATATCCAGTGTGCCCAACACTGGTCTACTTTGATCACGCAAATCCCGTAAGATGTTTCCAGAAACTTCAAGCCTGCCCCAAGGTTGCGTGCTCGACATCGCAAGTACCTGCCCATCGATCGATAAGAGGCGATAAAAGATTTCTTCATCTTCAGATTTAACTTCTAAAGCCATTTCGGCCTTAACTTGTTCTAACCCTTCTTCAGACCTGAGTGTAGAAAACTCTTCCATCTCTTCTAACAACTCTGCGTCGATACGCTCCATTGTAATAGAAGAAATACGATAATAAAAAATAGAAAGTGCTAATAAAGATGAAAAAATAAATATCACAGTATACCAAAGGGTTAACCGAAATGAGAGTGTGCCTTTTAGATTAAGAAGTCTCTTTAAGAACATATCCGACTCCCCGAATTGTGTTGATCAGTTTTTTATCAAAATTTCTATCAATTTTATCTCGCAAGCAACATATTCGAGCTTCAACCACGTTCGTCTGGGGATTAAAATTATAATCCCATACATGTTCCATAATCATGGTTTTTGAAACAACCTGACCTGCATTGCGCATCAGATATTCAAGTAGTGAAAACTCAAGGGGCTGTAGTTCAATTTTTTGACCCGCTTTTACAACTTTACGGGTGTGGAGATCCAAGGTTAAATCGCCAACTGTAAGGCTTGAAGGACTTGAAATACCACTTGCTCTACGAATGAGTGCCTGGACCCTTGCAAGCAGTTCTGAAAAGGCAAACGGCTTGGTCAGGTAATCATCACCCCCGGTTTTAAGCCCTCTGACTCGATCATCCACCGTCCTTTTCGCGCTCAAAATAAGGACAGGTGTATTGACTTTATTTTTTCGCATTTCCTCAATCAATGTCAACCCATCGAGCTTTGGCAGCATTAAATCAATCACGGCTATATCATAAGGTTCGGTTAACGCCATATGCAATCCATCTTCGCCATTGGTCATATGGTCTACTGCAAAACCGGCCTCTTTTAAGCCATTTAAAATAAAGAGAGCGATTGTTGTATCGTCTTCAACTAGCAATAACCGCATATTGAAAATTTTCCTTTTACTCGATCCTTCTAATTAGTGCTTGACCGCAAACCCTGGTTTTCGGTCAAAAACTCGAAATCCGAAATACGAAATACGAAACAATTACAGAAATCAAAAATGTTCCAATGACAAAAACGTTGAATTTTCAATGGGTTCGTTTCGATCATTTTGTCATTTGGTATTCGAATTTGTTTCGAATTTCGGCCATTTTATAAGATCAGGCGATATTCGTATTTTGCCTGAACATGACTTTTCGTTCAGGCATTAATTAGGTTTATATATCCTTAATTCCATCACCTGCATCGGTCATTATTTGCCGGTTCTGCTTAGAGATCTTTCCAAAACGCCCACTTTTGCCCAATCTCTGTGCCTGCCCCGTGAAATGCGGAGCTTATTTCTCTGGGGTCAGGCTCAACATTTTGCATGAAGTGAAGCTTTAGCTTTATCCTCAAAATACTAGATGTATTCGTGCCTGCCCCGTAAGTCTGATAGATCGTACTGGGGTGGTTAAAATTTTCGCCTTCCCCTCCGGGGCGTAGGCCCCACAGGCCGGAGGCTTGAAATTGAACAAAATTGAGCATTTTTTTATGGTCTAACCTATGTACAATAAACCGGCTACGACCGTCAAGAAAATGTCTATGATTATAACAACGCTAAACATAGGGCCGATCATTCCTCTTTTCGATTCAACACTTTATAAAATCAAAAGTATGTAAGGTCGATTTTCTTATTAAACGAGATAACTTTCTTCTTCTTCTCATAATGAAATTGATTACAAAGGTCAATATTTTAGCCCCCAGAGTAAGGAGCCGACCCTCTGGTGTAGAAAAGGGTCGGCTCGCAACTATTAGCCTCTAAGAGCAGGGATAAGGATCTATTCATTTGGCGATGAGATCTTTGCCAATTTTTGAGTAAGTTATTATTACTCATCATCGTCATCCAAGTCGAAGATGTAAAAACCAGATTCAACAAGTTCAAGCTCTTCGTCTATGACCAGTCCAACTCCGGGGCAGTATATTTTAACATCTCCTTTTTTCTTTTTGCAGATCCCCTCCGCAGGGTTGGTGTCGATCACCTTGACACAGTTTTCGAACGTGCCAGCTTCAGTCGTAACCGTCAACCCCATCGCCACGTTCTCTCCGCGGTCCACGGCCTCATCATTGGGTGCCCACTCCTGGAAGTACTTCGAACCCAGCAGGAAGGTTCCCGGCATGATGAGACCGGGCATCGCACCGTCTTCTCCCGCTCGCCACTCGCCTTCATGAGTTATAATGGGGTTTCCTTCGTCAGGGTACTCGTAGTTATAAACATCTTCCCCAAAATAATAGACAGCGTTGGTCTGTTTGCATCGTGCGAAGAAATTCCTCGAGATTTCCTTCAGTTCCCATTCTTCGCCATCCTCACTCACCCATTCGCGTTCCTCAACAACTCTGGTTTTTACCCTGCCGATACCTTCTGCGCTAAGATCGATCTCTTCCGTGTCCTCAAGAACGGTAATCACAGCTCTGATAAATTCTCCGTCTTCCGATCCCTCCAAAACCAACTGATATCCGGGCCAGAGCTTGAAATAGGGATTATTTCCCGTAGTCCTGAACATGCAATCCTGCAAGAGGAACTCTGTGGTGAATTCGCCATCATCAGGGCATTGCGCCATAGCAATGCTTCCAGATAATCCGATACAGACAGACACGGCAAATACTACACCTAAAACCGAAATTGCAAACGTCAACATCTTTCTTGAAAACATAATTACCTCCTTTTGTTTTGGTCAACGTCAATCCCGACATTGTTGAGACATTCTCCAGCTGACCGGTTCATATGATAATCCATTAATAAAATTTCCAGTGCCTCACTTCCTTTCCTGGAAGTTTTTCTGTATTATACAATAGGAAGTTTACGAGAAGATTATTTGAAGATTATCATTTCGTAATATTTTTCAGTGGTAAAAGAGGCTGTATGTGATAAAAAAGGATTGTCGTTATTTTATTCCAAACAGGCATAGGCATAATGTGAATCTACCGACCCAATCTAAACCGGCTGAAGAAGGTCATTAAACGGTTCTTTTTGGGCAAAAATAATGAATTTATTACCTGAATTTTGCAAGCGTCGAGTTTGCCGCATATGCAAGGCGCAGGGCATGCAGCTGTAGTGTACTACTGCAAATGACCTGCAACGCAGTCCCGCCCAGGGCGGGATGAAATCGGCGCTCCCGAAGGGCAGACAATTTTGCAGTAATAATGGAAGTATTTCAATAATACCCATTTGGTAAAAAACCATGACCATAAAATCAAATGTAAGTATCTTAATATATTGTTTTATTTACAGAGTTTCAAGATTGTCTGTGCAAGATTCAGGGATTAATAAGAGAAAGAGGGTGATGAAAAAAATATTGACTTGCTTTTTGTCTCTGGCCGTTGCTGTCTTTCTGTTTTCGGGTTCTGCTCTGGCCCAAGATATGTCCAAAGAAGGACTTACCAAAGAATTAAAAGCCCTAAAAGAAAGGACGAGAAGATTCGAGGAGGCCCTGACAATTCTGGAGGAAGCAGAGACATCTGTCATAAAAGAGGATGAGGATGAGATTCAACCCGGTGGTACAAGGGAACTTAATAAAGATGTTGAAGATCTTGAAAAATACATTCAAGGGATAGAATTCTCCGGCACCATTGAGGTCGAAGCCGGTTACGAGCAATTTAAGCCAAAGGTAGGTGAAAAAGTAGATTCTAGTGATCTTACTCTTGCCACAGTTGATTTCGCTGTTGATGCCTTAATTACTGATAGAATGAGAACCCACGTCTTATTTGAGTATGAAGATGATGAAAACGTTATTGTTGATGAAGCAATCATTCATTACCAGGCCGAAGAAGTCTGTGTGCCTGATCTGTCTTGTAATTCTCCATGGTATGCCAGTATCGGTAAACTAAGTATCCCATTTGGTTATTTTGAAAGCCATTTGATTAGTGGACCGTTAACCGAAGACCTCGGGGAATCCAAGGAAACGGCAGTTGTTGCAGGTATATATAATCCATTTATTAATATTGCTGCAGGTGTTTTCAACGGGGATATAGATAAAACCGGAAACGATGATCATATTGAAAGTTACGTTGCTGCTTGTAGGTTTACCCTTCCGGAAGATGTCTCTCCTAATGTTGGTTTGATGATCGGCGTTTCTTATATATCCAATATTGCCGATAGTGATGATCTTGCGGATTTCTTTGTTGAAGGGTTTGAACCAGATCCGATTGCGATTAAAGACTATGTGGCCGGCTTTAGTTCGTTTATATCGGTTTCTTTCATGAATCGATTTTTCTTTGAAGCTGAGTACGTCGGTGCGGTTGAATCATTTGAAGAAGATAAAAATTTTAAGCCGAAAGCATGGAATTTTGAAGTCGCCTTTATACCAATCGAAGACTTTGAAGTCGCAGTTCGCTATGGTGGAAGCTTAGATACTTTTGGAACTACGGAAAATTTTCTTCCAGATACGCAAGTAGGGATTTGTGGAATTTACGAAATCTTTAACAATACCTCCATAGTTTGACTTCGTAACATTACTTTTTGCGCTGCTTTGAGGCGATAAGTTTCTCTTGGCGGCGTGCATGTGACTCAATAGCTTTCTCTCGCTGCGTGTGGCGCTGCTCCAACTGCAAAAGTACTTCCTCT
>JAUVVL010000364.1 GCA_030604635.1 Desulfobacteraceae bacterium | reverse complement strand
TTGTTAAAATGGTTCTCACCCATTAAATTATTTATTTTTGAGCGAAAACCTCGCAATCGGGTTTCGGGTGTCAGGTTTCAGGTGTCAGTAGTAAGACACGCAGCGCAGGCGCTTGCGCCGCGTGAACGAATTAGCTGACACCTGAACACTGAAACCTGAAACCAAAAAGTCTTGGAAAGATATTAACAAACTGGTAATGCACCCATTAGAAGTATTCAGCGATCTGAAGGCCATACGGACTGCTTCCGGAAAGGATTGAAAGATTGAGATGAGCTTGATTGCAGGTGGCGCCCCTTCTGCCTGGAAGGGCATCAGGCCTTGAGAAAAGACGAGACTTGAATTCATCTTTATACTTAAATAAGATCCGAACATTTCCGAATTCAGAAATAAAAAGAAGACACAATGGCAAATATACTTATCATAGATGATCAAGCGTGGGCATCGGATCTATGCAGAGAAGGACTGGCCGGTGAAGGGCATAAGGTTTCAACGACAGATGATGTCGAGTCAGTAAGGAAAAACGTTTTATCATTTAGATCCGACATAGTGATCCTGAACCTTTACCTGAAGCATGGGTTCCTCGTATTTGATGTTTTGCGGGACATTAAAATGCAAAATCCAAATCTCCCGGTGCTTATCATTACTGCCTACGACACCTATCTGCATGATCCCCGCCTCTCCCAGGCTGATGGATATGTTGTCAAGAGTTGTTTTGCTGACAATGAACTCAAGCAAAAGATAGCCACCTTATTAAGCAGGGAACCGGCAATTAACTGATTGACAATTATATTCGTAATTTGATTAATAATATAAAATAATTTCAAGCTACAGTTACAAACAGCTAAATCCGCAGATACTGAATAATCTCAAACTGATTCTTTTTTCAGTTCTCTCTTCTCGGCTTACTTTCAAGGTTTTAATAGGCTCCAATTGAAAAAGAAGAAATAAAATCCCTAATTACGCCGTTTGAGTTTTAATATAAAATTATAGGAACCAAAACAGGGTGAAAGGAGAAGAATATGTCCAGCCAAAAAATATTGTTACCTTATAATTTCACCAGTTACGATCGGAAGGCCTTGGATTTTGCGATCCGCTCATTTGCCCATCAGAAAGACGTTGAGATCACATTATTTAATGCTTACACACCTGTGCCTGAGATTGAGGTGCGTGGCAGCCCCGTTATGGAGAAAATGAGGGGAACTTTGGGTTATCTTTCACAAAAAATTAAAGAACAGGAAGACGAACTCAAGGTTGTCAGAAATAAGCTATTGGGAAAGGGTTTTTCAGAAGACCGGATTCACACTATTTTTGAACCCAAAAAGAAGGATATTGCCGGCGATATCATTGATCTTGCCTTGAAGGGACGATTTAATGTGGTAGTCTTAAATCGCAAACCTGGTAAGATTATCCGATTTTTTACAGGAAGCGTTTTCAACAAAGTTGAGACATCCTTAAAAGAGGCAACGGTGTGTATTGTTTCCTGATGGAATTCTGTTGGGGAACCGGCGAATATAACCTTAGGTTATTAACCCATAGAACAGATGAGGAGGGATTCCATGGCTGTCGAAGACAAAATAGATATTGATGTTTATAAAGTGGTCACCAGGGCCATTGGTGAATCTGACAATCTGGAGGACATAGCAAATCAATTGACTCAACTCTTAGTTGGAGCTTTGGAAATTAAGGGGTGTACTATATTTGTACTAAACCCTGAGACGGAAGAACTTGAGGTTTTGGCCAGTTTTGGATTGAGCATCAATTATATGAATAAGGGCCCTGTTTTAGTTAAAGAGAGTATCGACCATAAATTAAGGGGAGAGCCGATTGTTATCCGGAATGTTTCAAGGTCCGACCGACTTCAGTATCCGGAAGATGCCAGGAAAGAGGGGATAAATGCTATTATATCTCTTCCCATCAAATTGTCCGGCAAATTTATAGGTGTCCTACGGCTTTACCACTATGAGGAATGGGATATTTCAGAGCGGGACCTTGACTCTTTGATGCTACTTACCGAGAACATCGGCCTCGCCATGATGTATACCAGGCTCCTTCATGCCCTTCAATCCGTAAAGGAGACTGTAAACGAAGTGCACCCAATATGGCTTTCCCCTTGATTTGATGGCTGCTTCGATATGCCATACATAAATGAAGGTGCAACTCAAAGGAGGTCAAATATGGCTATTAAAATTCTCATTAAACGAAGTGTACCAGAAAACAAGGCAAAGGATATGATACCTCTAGTCAGACAATTAAGAATCCTTGCTACAAACCAACCAGGCTATATTTCCGGTGAAACATTAAAAAGCTTCGATGTGCCCGACACGTTTCTGGTCATCAGCACCTGGCAGTCCTCTGATGACTGGGGAAAATGGCTGTTAAGCAAGGAGAGACAGAAAATTCAGGACAATATAGATTCTTTGCTTGGGGGGAACACCGAATACGAAATGTTTCATTATGGATTTACTGAATAACCTTATAATATTTTAATAGTTCAGCCACGAAGGCACTAAGACACTAAAATTATAATATGATTCTTTTAATGCCATTTTTAATAAGAGGCACGTTAAAATTGACAAGAAACCCAAATAGATTCTTCTCTTTTTGATAAAGATTAATAATTCATACCT
>JAUVVL010000335.1 GCA_030604635.1 Desulfobacteraceae bacterium | reverse complement strand
TGCTCAATTTTGTTCAAGTTCAAGGAAGGCAAAAATTTTAACCACAGGAATACATTGAGTATTTTGAGGATTAAAATTTGAGCCTGACACAGAAATTGGGCAAAAGGGGGCGTTTTGCAAAGGTCTCACTATCTTGGGGTTCATATTCCGGTACTATTTCTTTTAGTTTTTCCCTGATTCCGCAGGCGTCATGCGCATCCGCAAATTTGTAAAGTTCCTCGATATTCTGCATGAGCCATTCACGGAAGGAGGGGTGAATTTCATGAAGCGAACCTGCTGAGACATTTTACTTTTGCCGGTCCCTTGTTTGATGTGAAAACGGTTTGTACTCAGGTACAAGTTCCTGCAACAGCAATCCGATTCTTTTAGCATCCTGCTGGTGGGCTAAACAACGTAGTTCATCGATCTTGTCGTTGAGGAATTTTTGATCGTATGGTTCTCCTTTAAGCGCCATAATCTTCTCGTGGCTGGTAGGAACAATACCCTCGCCCTCGATTATAAGCTCCTCATATAGTTTTTCCCCGGGCCTGAGGCCGACATACTCAATCTTTATATCCACATCAGGCTCAAATCCGGAAAGACGGATAAGATCCCGGGCCATGTCGTCAATTTTAACGGGCGTGCCCATATCAAGAATAAAAATTTCGCCACCCTCACCCATGGCTCCAGCCTGAAGGATAAGCTGGCAGGACTCTGGAATAGTCATGAAGTATCGCGTCATCTCAGGATGTGTGACTGTGACCGGACCGCCACTTTCAATCTGTTTTTTGAAAAGCGGAACCACACTGCCTACGCTTCCCACCACATTTCCGAACCGGACGATCACGAAATGAGTGCTCGAAATGCCGAGGCCATTCTGCCCCTGGACAAGGACCTCCGACACCCGTTTGGTAGCGCCCATGATGTTGACCGGTCGAACCGCCTTGTCAGTGGAGACGAAAACAAAGCGCTCGACTGAATACTGGTTTGAAATGTCGATCATATTGCGGGTGCCCAGGATGTTGTTCTTAACAGCCTTCCAGGGTTGCAGCTCCATGAGGGGTACATGCTTGTATGCGGCGGCGTGAAAGACCACCTGGGGACGAGAATTCGAAAAGGCATGGGAAAGCTGAGCCCGATCCCGTATGTCTCCAAGCACGGCAAGGATTCTGATATAAGGGAAATTCTTTTTGAGTTCCAGCTCGATTTCGAAAAGTGGGCTTTCAGCCCTTTCATACAGTATGATGTCCCTTGGCCGAAAACGGGATATCTGCCTGCAAAGTTCGGAACCGATGGAACCGCCGGCCCCGGTTACCAGCACACACTGTCCCTTGATGTATCCCTCGATCCGTTCTTCATCCAGATTAATCACTTCACGGCCCAGCAGATCCCGGTAAGCCACTTCTCGAATGGCATTTACCGTTACCTTGCCGTTTATGAGTTCGCCCATACCCGGTACAGTCTTGAACCTAATACCGCTCTCCTTGCAATTTGCAACAATAGTTCGCATCTGGCTGGAATTAGCCGACGGAATAGCAATAAGAGCCTCATCAGCCATTACCTTACTGCCGACCGTTTTTAATTCTCTGATATGACCCAGCACCGGAATTCCATGAATCTTCTTTCCCACTTTGGCGGAATCATCATCAAGGAACCCCACTACATTGTATTGAAGCCGGACATTATCACGTATTTCCCTGTAGATCTTCTCGCCACAATTACCTGCGCCAATAATAATGAGCCTTTTGTCGCCAGCCCGTTTTCTATTAAAGATATTCAAAGCTTTCCTTATGGAAATTAACCGGGGCTTATCTTCACCGAAATGCTCAAAATAAAGGCGTATAAGCATGCGATATCCGGAGATAAATAGAATCGTGAAACACCAATCGATAATGAAGACCGAACGGGAAAACCCTACGAATCTGGTACTGAAAAGAATGAAACTAATAATAATGAGAGTGCTTAAGCTGGATGCCTTGATGATATTAACAAGATCAGTAATGCTGGTATAGCGCCACATCCCGCGATAAAGGTCAAAAAAATAAAAAATTGAAATCTTAGATATTAAAACTATGGGCAGCATTTGAATAAATGTCTGCCAATGTTGCGTAGGGATGTCGAAGTCAAAACGAACCAAGTGGGCGGCATATATAGAACCCGCCAAAAGAAAAAGATCTATCCACAAAACTATAAAAAAGTTTTTATAAAAGAGTCTATATTTCATCATTAAGAATCAGGGATATTTTTACTTTGTATCCAATGTTTCTTCCACTAGTTCATTGTACGCAGTGATGAACTTGACCGACATCCTTTCAAAAATTATATGTTCTCCATCTACTTTACAACCTTTTTTTGCAAATATTCATACTTTTTCCAGTTTGTACAAGACCTTAAGAGTCTTTTCCACAAATTTCAAAGAATTGCTCACGCCGGACACCGTGCCATCATCCTCTATGCCTACCAGTAGATACCCTCCGGAACCGTTTGCAAAGGCGGCAATCTCCTTAGCCAAATCTATATTCTTCTCCCTTTCGGATTTAAATTCAACCTGACTAGTTTCACCATTTTTAATTATTTCTCTTATTTCATTAGATGAAAACACAAAATCCCCATTTCAGTTAAAATTGAAGTGAGTATTGGAGAAATTATCAAAAAAAAGTGCTTTAAGTTAAACGGGTAAAGAGGTTTGTTGATTGAATAACATATGGAGAGCTGATGAACGACAATTATAATTGAAGATCCTCGGGAATAAGTTACAAAAGGGAAGTTAACAACGTATTTCAGAGTTTAGCTACGAGAACTGAGAGTGCTCGTCGTAAGAGTTCGCATACGTATCCGGTCATCTTCAACAACCGAAAAATGCCCGTTCCAGTCAGAACGACTCTCTAATATTTTAACCATTTTTAATGCAGCAATTTTTGCATCGGGCATTTTAATCCTGAAAAGTACTACACCGCACGATGCCGGCAACCCCTTTCCGAATGCCAACTCGCCAAAGTCTTTGTCCAAAGTGACCAGCAGACTCTGTTCATCTTGTGCCAAGGCTAAAATGTCAGCGTCACCAACGCCAGGCATGGCTGTGCGTATCCATAACACATCATGCCCGCGTCTTCTCAATTCTTGCACTGATAGACCCGGTAAGTTTTCGTCAGCGAGAATGTGCATATTCAGGCATTCAGAGCATAGACTCTTTCAGTTCTTAAAACCTCTCCAGCGTAGCTCAGACAAGCGGCAATATCTTCGTGCGCTACTCCCGGATAGTTTCC
>JAUVVL010000300.1 GCA_030604635.1 Desulfobacteraceae bacterium | reverse complement strand
TACAGGATTGGCTCCTGCTTTTTCATTACGCCCACTTATGCGCGAGTTTGACACGACCGGAGTCTGATTATCATCGAGGCGGGCGCTCTTATTTGCACGATTTTTCAAATCTGACAAAGTAGAATTATTGTAGTCCTTTAAAAATTAAATTCATGTTTTTCTCGCAGATAAATAAATTCGAAATCCGAATACCCGCCTTAGTAACTGTATACGGTAACAAACCGGTTATAAAATATACCGGCTAAGATCCTCGTCGTCCTTGATGTCCTTTAGTTTGTCTTCCACATACTTTCCGTCAATGACGATTCTCTTTTCTTTGATCTCCGGCGCGTCAAAAAGAATGTCTTCCAGCAAACACTCCATGACAGTATAGAGCCTCCTGGCTCCGATGTTCTCGGTCAGGTTGTTAACCTCTTCAGCAATCCTCGCTATTTCTTCAACAGCTTCATCCTCAAAGACCACATCAACACCTTCGGTCTTTAAAAGAGCCAGATATTGAAGGATTAAAGCATTTTTCGGTTCGGTCAGTATCCTTACAAACTCTTTCTGACCGAGGGAACTCAGCTCCACCCGGATGGGAAACCGACCTTGGAGCTCCGGAATCAAATCCGAAGGCTTTACGGTGTGAAACGCCCCGGAAGCAATGAAAAGGATATTGTCTGTCTTAACAGGACCGTATTTGGTTGTAACAATGCTTCCTTCTACGATTGGGAGAAGATCCCTCTGAACGCCTTCCCTCGACACGTCTGGACCATGAGTGCCGTCCTTACCGGCAATCTTGTCAATCTCGTCGAGGAAAATTATCCCTGACTGCTCGACTTTATTAATGGCCTCTTTTACCACCTTATCCATATCCACAAGGTTCTGGGCCTCTTCGGCCGCCAGCATCTCCATGGCTTCCGACACTTTCACCTTCCGCCGCTTTGTACTTTTGGGCAGAATACCGCCTAACATATCTTTAAAATTAATGCCCATCTCTTCCATGCCAACGTTGGAAAAAATCTCCACCATAGGCATGGCCTTCTCTGAAATGTCAAGGTCAACATACCGACTGTCGAGTTTCCCATTGCGGAGCATCCCGCGAAGCTTTTCCCTTGTGGAGGAAGATTCATCGCCGTTTTGTGTTACAAGCTCAAACTGCACATCTTTTGTATCTTCACGCTTCTGAGTTTGCTGCGTTCCTGATTTTGGAAGTAGAATGTCGAGCATCCTCTCTTCGGCAATCTGCCATCCCTTTTCCTTGACAGCCTCCTGCTCCTTTGACTTAACCGTATTTACAGTAAGTTCGAGAAGATCTCTTACCATAGACTCTACGTCCCGCCCCACATATCCTACTTCGGTAAACTTGGAGGCCTCAACCTTATTAAATGGAGAATCCGTAAGATTGGAAAGTCTCCTTGCTATCTCGGTCTTTCCTACCCCGGTGGGACCGATAAGTATAATATTCTTCGGTACAATTTCATCACGAAGATCTTCCGGGACCTGCTGCCTGCGCCACCGGTTCCTTAAAGCAATGGCAACGGAGCGCTTTGCGTTGTGCTGGCCAATGATATATTTATCAAGCTCTTGAACAATTTCGTTTGGTTTAAGATTACTCATTTTACAACTCTTCAATCGTCACAACATTATTTGTAAACGCGCATATGGAACCCGCTATTTCCATTGCTTCTTTCACAATATCCGCAGCATCCATATCCGTTTGTCTTATCAGGGCAGTTGCCGCCGCCTGGGCGCCGGCCCCGCCTGACCCTATGCCCATGACACCCTCGTCGGGTTCAATCACATCGCCGTTTCCCGAGATAACAAACATATTGCTCTCATCTACCGCAATCATGATTGCCTCAAGACGTCTCAAATACTTGTCGGTTCGCCAGTCCCTGGCCAATTCAACGGCACTGCGGGTCAGGTTTCCATTGTAACGCTCAAGCTTTGCCTCCAGGCGCTCGGAAAGGTTCAAGGCATCGGCTGTGGCGCCTGCAAATCCAACGATTATCCTGTCGTTATAGATCCTTCTGACCTTTTTGGCTTTATGCTTAATGATAATATTATTCAATGTAACCTGGCCGTCACCGGCAACAGCCGCTTTGCCCTTATGCCTGACAGCAAGAATTGTTGTACCATGGAAGCTCATCATTTTTATTTCCGTCCCTTTTTTATCGTCTTGGATGCGCCTTGTCATAAGTCTCCATTAATCTGTCGATACTTACGTGTGTATATTTCTGGGTAGTAGAAAGGCTTTTGTGGCCCAAAAGCTCCTGCACTATCCTCAAATCCGCCCCGGCATCGAGCATGTGGGTTGCAAATGTATGACGCAGGGCATGTGGCGAAACAGGTATTAAAAGGCCGCATTCTTTTGCTATCTTTTCAAGAATGCGGGCTATCGATCGGGTTGTAAGCCGGCCATTGTTCTTGTTTAAAAAGAGCGGGCTATTTTCATCAGCACGTATGCCGGCTTCGATTTGCAATCTTTTTCTGTAATCCTTAATAGCATTTATAGCCTTCTTGCCGATAGGCACAATCCGTTCTTTGCTCCCTTTCCCAAGCACACGAATCACATATTTTGCAAAATCAACATTAAAAACATTCATGCCTGCAAGTTCCGAAACACGTATACCGCTTGAATAAAGGGTTTCAAAAATGGCACGGTTCCTTAAACCAAGCAGTGTGTCGGTTCTAATTGAATCGAGCAGTCGGAAAATGTCATCAACAGGAAGATAGGCAGGAATCGTTTTTTGATGTTTTGGTGTAAGAATCAAATCCAGCGGGTTATCAAGAATAACACCATGCTTGACAAGGTATCTGAAAAAAGAACGCACTGCCGATAGCTTCCGCGCTATTGTAACCTTTTTGTTCTTTTTGTATAAAAACCCCAGATAACCCCTAATCATCAGGCCATCGACTTGATCGGCACTGAATGTATCTGCATCATTTTGATTCTTCTTTCCTGAAAAGCGGCCTTCACAAATAAAGGATGCAAACTCTTTGAGGTCGTGCAAGTAAGCACGGCACGTATTTGCGGAATACCCCTTTTCATAGGAAAGAGATTCGATAAAAGATCTGATCAGATTCTTCAAAGAAGTTGAAATCATCAAAATTCAATCAACGATTTAAGCTCTCTCCAGGTGCTGACTCCCATTGAGCTGTTAGCCTGTTGAGCTTAGAGTAGAGATTACAGGCTAATCACACCGCTTGCCGGCTATCGGCTGCCCTGCGCGTCTTTTTCTTCAGCCTCGTGATACGGCGTCTATAAATTTTCGCCATTTTTTTATCGTTATTATTAAGGACAACTTCTCGCTCTGCCTTCAGCGCCTTGATCTTTTTCTTAATTTCATGGACCGAGGCATCCGTCTTTTTTTTGGGTTCATCCTTAATCCCTCTCGCCTTTTTTATGGAGCTAAGGAGCTCGGCTTTATTCATCCCATGAACACCTGTAATTTCAGGTAGTTGCTTGCCAACCTCCCTTAATTCCTTGACTGTCATTTTTCCCAAAGGTTTCTCTTTGGTCTCCGTTTTCTCCTCACCCATATTCGACAAATCTCCTTTTCTTACTTTTGCAATAAAACACAAGCGGAGACTGCAAAGCCCCCGCCTAGTTGTAAGTCGTCAGCGCTTTGAACCCACTTTATTTTATTACCTAATTCATTTAATAAACGTTAAATATAACATATTAAAAGAATAAATAAAAACAATATTTATTTTATACAAAAACTTTTGTATTAATTTAGCTTTATGAAAAACGTGTTCCACAAGCATTCAGGTGATCCGGTTTTAAAGTGGGTCACTGTTTGAGTGTATTAGAGAGCGTTAAGAAAGAACAGCAAAATAGCAAATTTTACCTGTGAGTTAAATAATATGCG
>JAUVVL010000348.1 GCA_030604635.1 Desulfobacteraceae bacterium | reverse complement strand
CTTTAATACCAATTGTCTAAATGACGTCAACCATATGTTAAAATATGAGTATCGTTATTAGCTGTTTTTTCTTAAGGCTCTCTAACACGCTCAAACAGCCAGCTCTTTTACATTTTATCACCAGTGGGCTCCAGAATTTATTGAGAAGTTACTGACGTTCACACTATGTTTTAATCAGCAGCGGTCAAAATGGGAAAATTGCGTTGTAAATGTCCCTCTGCCTTGGGTTGCTGATCGTAATGACGTTGAGTAACCGAACATGTGTGCCAGGGGAACAACGGCCTTTATTACCTGTACCCCCATTTTGTGCTCTATGGATTCGATTTTTCCGCTGCGGGAATTAAGGTCCCCGATAACATCTCCCAGAAAAGCTTCAGGAACAAAAACCTCCACATCCATAATCGGATCAAGGAGAAACGGTTTCCCCTTTGCAAGGGCCAATTTGCATGCCATGGATGCACTGACAGTATACGCCAGTTCCGTGCCCAGGGATTCCTTGTATGAACCGCCTGTTAGGGCGGCTTCAACATCGACTACTGGATAACCCATATAAGCCCCGCTTTCCAAAGATTCCATAACCCCTTTTTTGATAGCAGAGATGAAAATATCGGGTATTGTTCCATCGCTGATTTCAGACTTGAACCTGTTACCAGCGCCGCGTTCCAGAGGCATCAGTTTTAACGTAACTTCTCCAAGGTGGCGCTGTCCCGCAACTTCCTTGTCAAATACGGCCGAAGCCTCCCCCTCTTTTTCTATGGTTTCCCTGTAGACAACCTGGGGTTTTCCCACATTTACGTTGGTTTTAAATTCACGCTGCATTCGGCTGATGATGACTTCGAGGTGAAGCTCTCCCATGCCGGACAAAATTGACTGTCCTGTATCTTCATCCTTTTTAAGCTTCAAAGTCGGGTCTTCCGCCAAAAATTTTTCGAATACTTCATCGAGCTTTTCCTGGTCAGCATGGGTTTTTGGCTCCACAGCCACAGAAATGACAGGCTCGTAAAACTCCATTTTTTCAAGCAAAACAGGATGATCAATTGAGCAAAGAGTTTCACCGGTAGATGATTCCTTCAATCCGACAACCCCTACAATACTCCCGGCGCCGGCAGAGTCGATCCGCTCCCTCTTATTGGCATGCATCCTTAATATACGGGAGAGTTTCTCGTTTATTTTGCGAGAAGGATTGTACGTATCTGCTTTAGCATTCATCTTTCCGCTGTAAATTCTGACATAGGAAAGCTTACGCCCTTCGATCATGGACACCTTGAATATGAGTGCCGCAAGGGGATCGTTGTCTTTAGCTTTGCATTCAATAATTTCTCCAGTCTCAGGATGAACTCCTTTGATGGGGGGAATATCGACAGGGCTTGGAAGGAACTGCACAATGGCGTCGAGGAGAGGCTGTATACCTTTATTTTTAAGGGCGCTGCCGCACAGGACCGGAACCAGTTTCAGATCTATGGTTGCCCTTCGTATGGCGGCAAGGAGACTTTCCGGAGCAATCGTGGTCTCTGATAGATAGGCCTCCATAATATCATCGTCAACTTCAGCGATTGTTTCAATAAGCTTTTCACGATATTCTTCGGCGGTTTCAATAAAGTCCCGTGGTATGTCTTCGGTTGTGTAAGTTTCTCCCAGGGTGTCATCTTCCCAGACGGTCTGCTTCATATTGATCAGATCGATGACACCGGCGAAATCATCTTCCGAGCCAACCGGCAACTGTAAAATAAGCGGATCGGCATTCAACCTTTCTTTCATCATTTCAACGGCACCGAAGAAACTGGCGCCGACTCTGTCCAGCTTATTGATAAAGGCGATCTTTGGAACCAGATATTTGTCAGCCTGTCGCCATACTGTTTCCGACTGGGGTTCAACACCGCCAACAGCGCAAAAGACGCCGATGGCGCCGTCAAGCACTCTCAATGAGCGTTCTACTTCGATTGTAAAATCGACGTGTCCCGGCGTATCTATGATCTGGATTTCGCTCCTCTTCCAATGGCAGGTGGTAACGGCAGAAGTGATCGTAATGCCGCGTTCCTGCTCGTCTGGCATCCAGTCCATAACCGCTTCACCATCATGAACTTCGCCGATTTTGTGGGAGCGACCAGTATAGTAAAGCATCCGCTCTGTTACGGTCGTCTTACCAGCATCAATATGAGCGATAATGCCGATATTACGTATATTGTTTATGCTGACCTTTTTTTTCATCGTATCAAAAGCATGTTAGCCTTAAAAGGAAAACGCAGATCAATATGACCGGCCAGGGTCATCGGTTCGCGTCCCCCGATCAGGATTTTTACGGCATCGATTCCAGGAATATTCAAAATTATTGTATTAACGATTGAATATATCGTAAAAAGTTCTGATTTGATTCCTCCGGGGTGGGCGTCTTTTATTGCATCTGATATATCGACATAAGCGGTTCCATCCTGCGTGACATAGAGTGCCCTGAGGATTGTCCCGGCAGGAATTGTCCGCATAAGCCCCTCCCGTGGTCCGTCTATCAGGGCCTTGATGATGATTTTACCAAATTCGGCAGGATTATCAGAATGGAAAAGAGCCCTTTTTTCCGATATCAGAAACGAATTTTCCTTGTCGGAAAAATACAGATGGACGACTGACTTTTCCGAATGTTGTGCGCCCGTGGTTTGGATGTTTTGGTCAAATTGGTTTACAGCCGGCGATTTTGCGGGCATGTTCAACAAAACCATGAAGATGGCGCTTGCTGCAATAACAGCTAAAACAGCATATAATACCTGGCGCTTTGTAATCATGATTTAACATCTCTCCTGAAATGGACATGGTTTATTGAACATAGAAAACCTGGTCCTTTGGGCCAGGTCAGAGATAAATGGCTCTGCCGGAAGAAACGCTGCAAGAGTTTGAAATGAACTAAAGTTTAAAGTGAGCTAAAGTTAAGGAATTCTATCAATTATATAAAATCAGCGGAGCAACCCGCCCGCCTCGCCTGAGCGAGACAACAAAAGGACGAAGGGCATTGAGTACGGCTCGCGATGGCGGGCAGGAGCGACTCCATAACT
>JAUVVL010000159.1 GCA_030604635.1 Desulfobacteraceae bacterium | reverse complement strand
TGTTTTGAGCAACGGGATAATCATGGACAACCTCTTGTATTATAAGGATATTCTCAACATCAAAGCTTTTTTGCCAATAAACTCATATATTCAATGGGTTAGAGAGACTCGCAACATAAGAGTCAAGGTTCAAGTTATGACGCTTGACCGTATTTTGGACCAAATAGAGGCTCCGCCTATCGACTTTTTGTCCATCGATGTTGAAGGAACTGAGTTAGAAGTCCTAAAAGGACTTGATTTGATGCGTTGGAAACCGAAATTGATTTTGATTGAGGATAAATTATATAACCTTTCGAAGCACCACTTATTAATGGATCAAGAATACAAGCTCGTGAAGCGAACCAATCAGAATAACTGGTATGTTCCTCGGCAAAAGGAGTTTACCCTTGCTACAACTTGGGAGCGCGTAAAGTTATTCCGCAAAGTTTATCTCGGGCTATCATTCCGCAAGCTACGCCAACGTAGACAAAAAGGAAAGGCAATAAAAGCCGGTACGTCCATCACCTCCATCTCTAATTATATAAAATAGGTTTCGATAATGGGTGACACAAATCAATTACTATATATCCAAAGACACCAAGAGGAATTTACAGGCCCATATCTTGAAGTTGGCGCTAAAGATTACGGATCAACTCAGGATTTGAGACGGCTCTTTTCGGATAGGGACAAGTATATCGGCGCCGATATGCAGGCCGGTCCGGGAGTTGATATCGCTTTAGATTTTACTCTAAATTTTGAAGAGGTAGATGCAACTCTTGGCGGCATTCGCTTTGGTACCATTTTCTGTTTAAGCGTATTAGAGCATTGCGAACAACCGTTTAAGATGGCCAAAAATTTGACCGCTTTAATGATGCCCAAAGGAAAAATCTGTCTGTCTGTCCCTTTTTCCTGGAAAATCCATGGTTATCCATCAGACTATTGGCGATTCACACCAGCAGGCATTAAGAAGCTTTTTCCTAAGCTTGTATTCGAGTCGGAGACAGCTGTTATGGCCACTTCGAGAAAAAGCAATTTTCAAGCGATTAACGACAATATCGGAAGAATTTCTTTTAGCTCAACCGCGCATATAAAGAGTGGCCATCTTTTACAAGGTATTTCTGCAAAAATCCTTAGAGGCTTCGCTAAAATCGGTATATTGAGCTGGTTATCGGGATATAGGTACGTTTTAGCGCCAACCAGCATATACATGATAGGGGTATTATCAAAGCAATCAGGATATTAGATCTTTTCTGCCCTAAATCGGCCTATTTCTATTTTTCAGGCAAGCACATTTTGGATTCTGAAGTGTAATTATTTTTTTCGATTGATGGGTGAGAACAGCGTTTCTTAATAGTTGCGATCCCTTCCCGCAAGCATACTTTCCAACCTGCGGATCATTTTTCGGAAGGTCACGTCAATAGCATAGTGTTCGGTTACCCGTTTTTGCCCCTCCTTACCCATAACCCTTCTCAGATCAGGATTACGGATGAGTCTTTCGATGGCCACCTGCCATTCATCGGGACTTTCAGCAAGAAACCCTGTTACCTCATGTTCTACGATATCCCTGTTAACACCCACTGGCGAAGATACGACGGGAAGGCCCGCAGCCATGTATTGCAATACCTTGAGGCCACATTTCCCCAGGGTCCAGGGATTATCAGGCATGGGTGCAATTCCGATATGGGCGGATGCTAACGCTTCCGATTCTCCTTTTTCGCTCCACGGGATGGATAGAGTACGAAGTCGCTGAGAAGGTAGATCAAAGTCAGCCACAATTTTAAGCTGTAAAAATGGGAGGCGCTCTGTTAGTTGTTCTAGTAATGGTAATGCCGGCTCTAAATATCTTCGAGTGGAGCTGCTCCCTATCCAAACGAGGTCAAGGGTATCGCTAGGTTTTGTTACCTTAATAGCATATTTTTCAGGTTCTAGTGAAGTAGGTAGTACAGTTGTTGCTGAATTATAACGCAGAGCAGCGTTGGCTAAATACTCATTCCCCGCCCAAATTTGTTGGCATCGACGGGCAACTTGTGCAAAGCGTCTCGTGAATATGCGAGAGGTAGAGCCGTTGCTGCGGCAGAAGATAGCGTCATCTAGATCGAATACAATGTGTTTTGAACACAGACGCAGTAGATAAAGGTAGGGGATACTGAAGGTTTTTCTTAGTATCACAATGACATCTGCTTGGATCGCCCTGTGCAGTAGTTTAAAGCGGGAAAAGGTGCCATGTACGGTGAGGTGAATGGGATTCCATCCGTTTTTCCGGAGTAAATCAAAATAAGACAGAGCCCGATAGCGGGTGGATGCTGCGTGCTCGCCTTTTGAAATGAATAGTATGATTTTCTTATTCATTATTTTTCGTAGATTAAAAATACCATATCACCCCGACAAAATAAAGTCGCCAGAACGACATATAATCGGGCCAGCAGTCTGCGGATCTTTCGTTGTCTTGAAGGCTTATCGCGGTTTCCGGTCAGATAATCCCAGCTATTGAGAATGATTTTCGGCGAGGTGAACTTTTTGGCATCAACCAATCGCAGTCCATGACGTCTGGCGAGCATGTGAAGATTCGTTGCGCAGTATAGTACCAAATGCCTCGGGACGTCATTGGCGTACCAGTTGGCCCCGAACCAATGCCTCCCTAAAGCCTTGCTGTTGGGGGTTTCAATAACTAGGCGGCCTCCTTTTTTAAGGATACGATCAATTTCACGCATGAAGCTATCCGGATCAGGAATGTGCTCGATCACCTGCCGTGCCGTAATCAGATCCAAGCTGTTGCTTTCGAAAGCGGCAGCATGCAGGTCACCATGGAATACTTTCAGGCCGACCGAACGACAGGCTTTAACTGCAACCGGGTTAAATTCCACCCCTTCAAACTTCCAACCGAAAAAATTCATGGTGCGCATGAATTTACCATTTCCGCAACCAATATCTATTGCCTTTCCATTCGGTACAAAGCTGATGGCGTCGCGGTATTTAAAAACCGAGATGATGGGCGCGATTAGCCGGAAAATCAAGGGGGCATCAAGGTGGGTATAACCATATTTGTAACGAAATATTGCGCCTTTCAGGCGCCCGAGCTGTTTTGGTTTGCCAAGTTGCTCGTAAAGTCTGTAACTGTCTGGATAAAAACCTGCGATTTCTGCCGGTGTGGGCATAGGGTCTTGATAAACTGCCTCACAACAATCGCACTGCATATATCGGTATGTCTTAGTTTTATTGTAGAGTAGATCTCTGCCTGAAAAGGAGAATTTTCCGGAAGAATTGCAGAGAGGGCACCTGGGCCCGGAGTTATGAATTAACAAGCTAGAGCCTTTACAATTAACAGTATTCATATCCAAATTTTTGGTTCCCGGATGTTCTTTTTTACCCCTTGAATTGATTTTGTGACTACCGAGGCAACAACTGTATACCAACGGACGGTTTTTTTTTCAACTTAAAAAAGCTGCAAATGATTACACATAAAGCGGCCGTCTTTTCAAAGCGCTACTATGGTGATCGGCATTTTAATGCGACTGTTTATTGGCTTTAACCGCATATGGCATTTTACCTATGTCCAGTTGGATGCCATGCTTTGCGGAATTTTTCGGCTTACACAATTACCTGTAGCCAGCACCTTTTGGCGTTATGTAGACAGCTTAGGTATAAATCAGGCCAACTCATTGTTGAAACTTATAGGCATATTGCGAGAGCGGGCATGGCAACAGTGTGGGCTTGAGTATTGTAAAATTCGTGTAAGTGCCGATACAACTGTAAGGTCAAATACTCCATCCATGATGCCAGAACGCCGGGGATTTTACACTTCCTAAAGTTTTTAGACAAAGCGCGACAGAAAGCGAGGCCGCGGGAAGAAAGTAGTAGCTGGCCATATTGTTTCGCTATTCATTAATCCATGCAAGAAATTTCTTGCACGGAAATATTTAAATGAAATATCGGATAATTATCGTGGGTGAAATAAATGAGTTTCTGATGAAAAGTAGTATTTTTGGAAGTATTTGTTTACCAGTTCAATGATGCGAATATGATGGTGGCATAAAGAAAAAAATGGCGCACATAGCTCACAGAGGTGATTTACGTGCAAAATTCAGGAATCAATAAGGACACTTGCTACCTCTCCATGAGTCCTCTTTGCTTCCTTTTTTCTCTTCTCGCCAGTATTTTTTCGGTGTGCCGCTTGATTTTGGCTGTTTTTCTTTTGATCCAGAACCATTGTAGGCGTTCTCCCGGACCAAGCCTGTTCTTACCTTTGTAAGATAGAAAAATGTAAAGCCTATCTTTTGCACTGAAAATGTCATCCGGCAGGGTATAGTTCAGCCTCGCAAGACTCTTTATTTTCCATCGAAACTTAAAGAACTTTCTTCTTTCAACCCGCTGCAAATCAAAAAGCGCAATTTTTGGAACATCCACTCCGTTATCATAATGGAGAAGAATATGGGTGGCATTAAAATCCCGGTGATTTAACCCATTTTGATGCATTTTTCTTGCTAAAATAGAAATTGCATTTATCATAAGCCTTTTTTTGGTTTCACCTTCCGGACCCATAAAAAATTGTGGCTGATCCTCAAGCAGGGCTTCCAGGGAAATATAGGGGGAAAAATCTTCGGTAATTAGAAACGACTGCGCCCAGAAGAATCGAAATAATTTTTCGCCCGCGGCGACCGGCACGACCGTCGGAAGTTTACTATTTCGAAAATCACATAAATTTTCAAATTCCAAGCGGCCCTGTGAAAGACCCCATTTGGGGAAAAAACGAAAAAATAATCTTGAAAAACCAACGAATTCCAGGTTGTGCCTCTTTAAGTAGCAGGCGCGGTTGATACCCTGGTGTTTAAATTCAATGCGAGTGACGGTTCTCGGTTTAATCTTCTTGACACACTCGCCTTTTTGGAAGCGCCATATGGATTCAAACGAATCCATTCCGATTTTCTCCAGAAGCTCCCGGTAATCCCCGTTGAAAATCATATAGTTCGATGCGATGCGATCGATGGGGGAGGTAAGATCTTTCATGTTGAACCTGGCCTAAGAATCTAAGCACCCACAATGCGTTTTCCTTGGGAGGTTTTTAATAATTTTTCCCTGCTGCAACCTTTTCAATAACATCCGCCGCCTTTTCAGCCCGGCTAAAAACATCGGTTTTGGCCACATATGACTTGCCGTTTTGCCGCCATTGTTCCTTTTTCTCGGAGGTTAACATATAAACCAGAAGTTGATTGAGCGTTTCCTGTTTAAAGGGATCTGGCACGATTTCGCCGGCATCGGCTCGTTCAATATGATTGCTAAAGCCACAAGTATCCGTAGCCAGGACCGGCAATCCTGCCGCCATTGCCTCGATTAAAACCGTTCCGGTATTTTCCCGGTAAGCCGGATGCAACAGAAGATCCGCTGCTATAAAAAAACGCAGGATATCCTTGCGGCCACCCAAAAAACGGACTTTGCCTGCAATGCCCAGCCGCCAGGCCAGCCATTGAAAAAGAAGTGCCT
This sequence comes from Desulfobacteraceae bacterium, assembly GCA_030604635.1. Taxonomy (GTDB): domain Bacteria; phylum Desulfobacterota; class Desulfobacteria; order Desulfobacterales; family UBA11574; genus JAUVVL01. The sequence goes on along the minus strand of JAUVVL010000159.1, from coordinate 3,544 downwards.
TCCCTTGACCCACCACCAATAAGATCGTCTTTTCGAGAAGCTCGGGCGGCAGAGCTGAAATTGCTCTTATTGCACGATCAACTCCCTTGGTCCGAAAGCCGGAGCCGGCCAGTAAAACCACGTTTGTTTCCAATCCGATATTCAATTCTCGGCGCAATTCTTCACAAACCTTGTCATCATTGGGGTGTGCCAGGCAATCTCTTGAAATTCCAGGTGGCAGTAAATGAAATCGATGTTCGGGCGTGCCATAATAATCTATAAAGACCGCTTTTTCCTGTTCTGAGAGCAATAAAATCTCAGTTGTTGAAGATTTGCCGAAAACGGCTTTTTCCATACGCAAATAACTTCGGCAATGTTCCGTCATACGGTACAAGAAGCTTCTTTCATCGGCCTTGGCGGCATAACAAGTATCTGCCGCATAATAGATATCCAGACCTGGAATTTTATAGAATCCAACGACTGCATCATAATGACTTGCAGCTACGCATTGGCTAAGTTTTTCCGCAAGCGATTCGCGGCGGCGGTGATTAGTAAAACCCCGAATTGGAAGTACCGAAACCTTGAAACCATCCGGAATTTCATCCTTCCAGGAGGTTGTAAACACATCAACTTGATGCCCGCGCGCCATGCAAACTTCGGCGATTTTAAGAAAATTTCGCTGCTGTCCACCAAAGGGAAAATATTTATACAGGCAAAATGCAAATCTCATTTTAATCAGGTTTGTTCAAGAACTCTGCTTAAGGTTTCTATGTCTTCGGGTCGGTCTACGCCGATGCTTTGGCAATCGGTTTTCACGACATGAACCGGTATTCCGTTTTCAATCATACGCAGCTGTGCACAAAACAGAACTAAATATAGGATAAAATAGAATATTTTTTACTTGACATGCATACCTAAACATGTTCAATTATTGAACGTTAACGATTTAACACGTACGATTTACAGCAATTCATAAAGAACTCTTGTTCGCCGGGTCTAAATAAGCACTGATGTAACCCACCAGGCGGAGCTTTGTGCTCTGCCAAGATTTCTTCTTATATTAACAGCATCCAGCAATCAATTATCCAGTATCCAGCATCATGAACAATAATGAACTTCGCACTTTGAAAATCCTTGAAGAAATCGAGAAAGATTACGCTCCGAGCCAGCGTGAACTGGCCAGACAGTTAAATATTTCCCTGGGGCTTGTCAATTCATTTATCAAACGTCTTGTACAAAAAGGATACTTCAAGGTCAATAATATTCCTAAAAACCGTGTCAAATATATTCTAACCCCCAAAGGGATGGCGGAAAAGACACGCCTGACTTACAGATATATCCAGCATTCTTTTGAATTTTACAAAAGATCCCGCCAGGAGTTGCGCGGACTGTTCCACAACCTCGTTAGGCAAGGGGTTCGTCGAGTCATTTATTATGGCGCAAGCGATCTTGCTGAAATTGCATATCTATCTTTACAGGAGACACATATTAAATTGGTGGCGGTAGTTGATGATTTCAAAATAGGCGATAAGTTTTTAGATGGAATTGTTGTCACAGATCCCTTAGAACTCGGCTCGATTTCCTTCGACAGAATCCTTATCACGTCCATTGGTTCAATAGATACAGTATTAGAAAAAATATTGAAACAAGGAATTCCTCGCAGCAAAGTGGTCATGCTGGGATAAAGCTGTCTATGCAGATTTTAAACCTAATATTTCTTGAAATATTAGGGCTCATCCAGTAAATTCTGTCCAATAAAACAATAAACAAGCTAAAAGTCCGCCATACCTGTGGAAGGTTTATTAAAGAATAAGAAATGCCGGGCTTTATTGATCAGTTAGAAGAAGAATTCGAATCGATAATACCTCATAAAAAACCCATGCATTTTAGCTTTAATCAAATATCTATTCCCCAATAATCCTTAAATAATTTCAGAAAGATAAACATAATGAACATACTCGTCGTTGGTGGTGCAGGCTATATCGGCTCTCATATGTGCAAATGCCTGGCAAGAAGCGGTTACCAACCCATAGTGCTTGACAATCTGGTTTGTGGTCACCGGGAGGCAGTTAAATGGGGCCCATTTGTCGAAGGGTCTATGGATGGCAAAGACCTGCTCAATAAAATATTCAAAAAATATGAAATTCAAGCGGTAATGCATTTTGCCGCCTTTTGTTATGTCGGAGAGTCAGTGGTTGACCCTTGCAAATATTACCGTAACAATGTTGCAGCCACTATAGCTTTGATTGAATCGATGGTAGAAAATGATATTCTCAAGTTCATATTCTCGTCAACATGTGCCACCTACGGAGAACCGGTCGAGATTCCAATAAAAGAATCCCATCCCCAATCTCCGATCAATCCCTATGGCAGAAGCAAGCTCATGGTGGAACAAATCCTTGATGATATTGGCAATGCCTATGGGTTAAAATCGTTTTCCCTACGATATTTTAACGCTGCTGGCGCTGATCCGGACGGAGAACTGGGAGAAGATCACCGGCCGGAGACCCACCTGATTCCTCTGGTGCTTCAAACTGCGCTCGGACAGAAAAATGTAATAAATGTTTTTGGGGATGGCTATACTACAAACGATGGAACCTGTATCCGGGATTATATTCATATTAGCGATTTGGCCCAGGCACATTTATTAGCATTGGAGATGCTTTTTAACGGCCACCAAGGCGGGTATTATAACTTGGGCAATGGCGATGGGTACTCTGTGAAACAGGTAATTGAGGTTGCCCGTAAAATTACCGGAAGGCCAATTCCTTCAAAGATTATTGAAAAGCGACCCGGAGACCCGGCGGTGCTTGTCGGCTCAAGCGAGAAGGCCGCCAATGAGCTTGGTTGGAAGCCGCAATACACAGATCTCCATACAATCATCGAGACCGCCTGGAAATGGCACAAGAAACATCCAGATGGTTACAGATCTTGATCACAAAAGCGTGACACCCAGAGAATAAAGGGAGATCACCATATCTTTTATAAGAAAGGAGTAGAAGAAATTATCAACATGCAACCTCTCAAAGATGGTAAGGCCAAAGCTTACCAGGTAAAACAAGTGAGAGAGATTCTTCATAAATACAAACTTAATGGAGATCTTTAAATGTACAAGTACGAACTCATCATTTTTTGGAGCGATGAAGACAAACGGTATTTGGTAGAGGTCCCCGAGCTTCCTGGATGTATGGCTGATGGTGTAACCTATGAAGAGGCATTAAAAAATGTTCAGTTTATAATAGAAGAATGGATTGAAACTGCAAAAAGCCTGGGCAGGGAAATACCACAGCCAAGGGGCAGATTAGCATATGCCTGAAGGGTCAAGGATTTACGGAACGAAGTCTTAAACTAAAATTAAGATGCGCCCTGCACCGATTGATCCGTGTCAGACAGAGAGGAAATAAGTCAACGTAGTCAACAACGTTATATATTAAAACTCAATGTCATTAACTTAAGCGAACAAAAACAACTTAAACTGCTCAATTTATTAATAAAAAGGTTGATATTTGGTGGTTGACATGGTATACTCCCTTTTAATAGCTGAAATCATTTTTCATAAAGAAAG
>JAUVVL010000053.1 GCA_030604635.1 Desulfobacteraceae bacterium | reverse complement strand
TCGATACTGAATGTATCAATTTGGACACCAGCCCTTATCATCGGAATAGTTGCGGGAATATTTACAATCGTTGGGCTGCAAATTGGCAAGAGAATCGGTTCTGCCACACGGTTGAGTCGTTATGCCGATGCAATCGGCGGAATCGTTCTTCTTGCTATCGGCTTTAAAATTTTACATGAACATGGAGCGTTATCCTTTTTTTGAATATTAAAATATAGCCATAAGTCTAATGTTGACGGAGGTAACAACTATGTCGCTAATTACATTATGGCTTATCGCAAGTTTGCTTGCCGGCTTAGCCACGGGCGTTGGTGCTTCGACCTAGACCTAAAAAAGGAAGGCGATCTCAGAAACATTGTAATTTCTTTATACTTCTTGACCATTATGCTAAATTTCTTTATATTACTAAATAATATACAGAGCCTTTAGATCATTTTTGGCTTAAAATAAAACGAGGTGTCAAATGAATACGATTGTAAGTAGGATGTTATTTTGACTGTTCTGACGGTTCTTTTAATTTTGGGGCAAACAACTTTTGCCATGGCTCAAGATAAATAAGGGGAACGTACCTGGAATACAAAGCTATGCAGATTCATGCTCAGCCATGGACAGGAGGCCTATGAAAGAGACTTTATAGCCAAATTGACACCCTCAAAAAAAACAAGTGTCTGAGCCAGAAGTGATTATAGCTGACTATGAAGTGTGCTGAAGATAAAACTATATTTGATCTTCAAAAGGTTTCTTAATCGATTTGGGGGTGGAAAAATCTGAGTTTCAGTAATACGATATAGGAATATAAAATAGAAATCTGTATCAAAAAAGGTGGTGATGCCAGGGACTTGGATAAGTGATGTCATAGAATTTTATATTTTGACAATGATAGTGTCAAAGATTTTATGAAAATCGGGTTAAAATATGACAAGTTTATAAACCGATCACTCCAAAGTCGATAATAGAAAGGAGGACAAAGATGAAAAAGTTGATTTTTTTAATTATAGGCCTGGCATTTGTCTTCACATATGTTTTGGCAGTAAATGCAGCGGACGATTCCGCGATGCTCAAGGCAAAGGAAAAAGAGATCTGGCAAGAATGGTGCAACCAGATTCCTCCGGAACGTACCATCGGTATAGCGGATTTCAAAAAACTTTACGATCGGGTTATGGCCGGAGAAGAAAAGGCTTACCTCATTGACACTCGGACCCATCCTGAATTTTATGCTGGCCATATCCCTGGAACCGATCACATCCACGCTGGCCATATGTATACCATCCCCAAAAAAATCAAGGATAAAAATGCCAAAATAGTTGTCTGGTGCAGAACTCACAAACGCCAGTGTTATGTTGGAGGCTTTCTGGCCAAATACGGTTATACCAATGTCTGGGCTTACAGTGATGGTCTTGTTGGATGGATCAAGGCAGGATATCCACTTTGTAATCAGTTCATGGGGCTATTTAAAGTGGTCGAATATCACAAATATTTTACAGGAAAATACAAAAAGGGGCCAAAGGCCGGTCAGGAAAAAGATCCTTCTCGCATTCGCGAATTTCATCCATACTAACGCGCAAAGGGTAGGAGCCATATTGGATTGAGAAATTCCATGGGAGATTGATACATAATGCTATGCTGTTGATTGTTCGTTGCTGCTGGTTTTAATATTAAGTAACGGACAATTAACAGCAGGACAAATATTTTAAAGGATGTGTTTTATTAAAATATAGGATATGGGCCGCTAATCGAACATCATACGTCGAAGGAACTGCTTATGCTAACACGAAGAGAAGTCTTTACTAGGTTCCTTCAATGCTTGGTAGCGGGAAGCTCTTTATATATAGTCTGGAAGTACGTTCGAGGAACTGGCCTGTCTTCACTGGAAGTCAATTTTTCTAAACCGCCTAAGGAAGGCGAAGTGCTTTTCAGTCAGGGGTCCTATCTCGTCGGATTGAAACAAGGACCAATTGCCTTTTCTGCCCGTTGCCCTCACTTGGGATGCCGTTTGGAGTATGCTGCCATGGTGCAACATTTTCAATGTCCCTGTCATGGTTCGCAATTTGCCCTGGAAGGGCGTCGCCTGAAGGGACCGGCAAAAAAGCGAATGACTATTTTGGATCTTCGTATGGATGACCGGTGCGGGGCTTACAAAATTACATTACCACTCTCCTGAAACAGTTCTTGCCTAAACTTCAGGAAAACCGATCAGGATTGCCTTTGGCTGAGTTGGCATGGTGGGCTTTTCTTTTTGCCCTGATCACGGGTGTGATTCTTTCTTTTAACTATCGCCCGTGGGGAGATGTCTTCAAATCAGTCTCCAAGCTTACTGGATGGCTGCCTTATGGCGCTTTTTTCCGGAGATTGCATTACCTCAGCGGCCAAGCCTTTCTAATCCTTACCTTTGCCCACACACTGGAGCATTTCCTTCGAGAGACCTATCGCCACATTAAACCACAGGAATGGACGAAACTTGTTCTGTTATTCTTCCTGAGTTTCCCTCTTGTTTTTACCGGTTTCATCCTTAAAGGTGATAAGGGGGGGATCATAGCAGGTCGGGTTATGTATAATCTTGCGCAAGAGATACCTTGCCTCGGTTCTGGCCTGGCTGCGCTTCTGCTCAGGCCAGGGGAGGATTTTTTCCTCCTTCCTTATCTTCACCACTCGGTCATTCTGCCCTTGGTGGTAATTTTTCTTTTGGGGCGCCATCGCAAGCGTCTATTACCCAAGGGTGGATTGGGTTGGACATTAATGGCTTTTTTGGCATTTCTTGCCACTTTTTACCCGCTTCCTCCGGATGTTCCACCCCATGTGGAAACGACCCAGATTGCAGGCCCCTGGTTTTTCCACGGAATCCAGCTCCTTCTGCGCTACGGTCACCCTTTCTGGGTGGGTGTCTTATGGCCCCTCGTCCCGATAGGTTTATTAGCCATCCTCTCATTTATCCCTTCATCGCTCTTAAAGTGGGCAAAGTGGATTGTAATCATCACGTGGCTCCTTCACGTGACGTTTCTACTTATAGCCTGGTGCCTTATACCAGGATTTATTAAATGAAAAGAACCAGCATCATTTCTCTGGTAGTATTACTTTTGATATTCATATTTCTGATTCTGCGGCAGGAATACCATGATATTTCGTCCCCTCCTTCCCCGGATGGGTGTGTAGTGTGTCATGAACCTGAAACTGAACTTTCACCCTCTCACCTGTTGGCAGTATTGGGGTGTAGTTCTTGTCACCTGGGGAATCCTTTTGCCAGAGCAAAGGACAGGGCTCATATGGGAATTGTTAAGAATCCAGGGGATCTGCATTTTTCCAGGCTGACTTGTGGCCGGAATGGCTGTCACCCTGACCTTCCACAACGGGTGGAGAAAAGTATTATGGCCACGAATCGGGGAATTTTGAAAGCGATGCAAACCCTGTGGCCTCACGATACCAGCGAGTCGGTACATGATGTACATGAACTCATTGAGAAGCCTATCGGTCAAAGTGTTGCTTTGGACCATTTTCGAAAAATGTGCGGAGGATGCCATCTGTGGAGGCCACGATACCCAAAACTAGGTGAAATCGGCCGTAGAGGGGGTGGGTGTACTGATTGCCATATCCAGGAACTTTCGTCTCATACTCAGGATTTATCAAAAAAAAGGTTCCGACACCCGGAACTGACCACACGGATTCCCAGTGAAAACTGCCTTAAATGTCACAATCGATCCGCTCGAATCGGCTTGTCTTACACAGGGCGGTTCGAATCAGAAGCATACGGCACCCCCTATCAAAAGGGCGGACCAGGTTCACGCCGGCTTTCAGGAGGGCGTTTTTATCTGGAACTGCCTTCGGATGTACATCACCAAAAAGCCGGCATGGATTGCATAGACTGTCATACAGAAAAAGGGGTGATGGGCGATGGAAAGATATACACACACCAGGAAGAACAAGTTGACATCACGTGTATCACCTGCCACGATCCTGATTTGCAAAATGAGAATCCTGACCGTGAACTTGCCAGGCGCCTTGAGCGATTGAATCGGCGTCAACCATCATTTTCTGTTCTTTCTTATGTTATTTCTCCTAATGGAAGCCCCCTTTACCATATCCGCCCCGGCCCTGGAAATAAGATGAAACTTTACCGCAAGCGGGATGGAAAAGAAATAGTTTTTGAAAGGCTTGCCCAACCCGAAGTCCACAAGGCTCCTTATCATAAACGCCTATCCTGTCAGGCATGCCATAGCGCCTGGATGCCTCAATGCTATGGATGCCATGAGACACTCTTTAAACAGGCAAGCCAGAGAGGGTGGCTGACAGGCAAAAAATGGCCTGGGAGATGGGTTGAAGGTCGGAGCTATCTCCGGTTTCGAAAACCAACGCTGGGTGTTTGTCCTGATGGTCAAATCGGACCTTTTGCTCCGGGTTGTCAGGTCTTTCTGGAAACCTTTGATGAAAAAGGCGATTATCAGCCGGATATTTCTTTACGCTCGTTGGTTATGGCCAGCTTCGACCCCCACACAACGGCTAAAAATTCCCCCGACTGTATCGGATGTCACCTTGATTCAAAGGTTCTCGGCCTTGGTGAGGGATCGTTGAAAGTTACCGGCAAGGGGTTGAATTTTAAACCGGTCTACCTGTCCTCCGAATCCGGTCTTGGTATCGAATTTCCTCTGGATGCATTTGTGTCTGCAAAAGGAAGCCTCTTGCAGAAGCCCTCCAGGCCTCAAGGAAGACCTTTTAACGGCGAGGAGCTCAAACAGATCACCCGAGTCGGGCTCTGCATCCCCTGCCATGATCAATACGACGATCCAATTTACAGCCGATATGAACAAAGTTTATCCCGATTTTTGGCGGGAGACGCACCTTGTCGAAAGGAGGTCCCGTGAATTGTATCTTGCACTTCTTTTACTTGGTTTTGCTCTGCCTCTGCTGGACACCGCTTTCCCCTGCTCATGAATCACTGCCCTATGAGATAAAAGATTTTTCATCCTGCCTGATGTGTCATGAGGGCATCGAAAAGCTTGATGCGAATCATGCTTTTTCCTGTGATCAGTGCCATATATTACCGGAAAATAGGCACAAGCCTTTAGCAAACCATGATCTGATTGTTCGCTTTCCGGCAGCGCCTTCTTATGCAAAAATTTTCTGCGGGCCTTGCCATCAAAACGAAATCTCCAGGCTTTATAATTCATTACACTATACCCTTGCCGGTATCATAAACCAGACCCGCTATCTATGGGGAGCACAAAAAGAACCCGATTCACAATATTCAGCTTCAGGCTACGGGGACCTAAAAGGCCTGCCGCCAGACCCATCAGTTGTTCAGACGCCGGCAGACCTTGTGGATGATCTGCTGCGACGAAGGTGTATTACCTGCCACCCAGGTAAAAAACCTCCCCAGGAGAGGGGGCTTTACCGTGGGCTGGGCTGCGCTGCATGCCATATTCTTTATGAAAACGATGGGGTATATCGCGGCCGTGATCAGGCCATGAAAGGCAGGAAAGGCTATCCAAAAGTGCATAAGTTTTGTAATCCGATTCCGGTTAGACAGTGCCTTCACTGTCACAATGGTTCCCGCGTAGGTGCTGACTATACGGGCCTCTTTGAGCATGACTATCATCAAAGCTATAGGTATCCGATAAGCCGCGGCATGTTGCCTGAACGGATATATCTTATGGACCATCACCGACTGAAGCCTGATTTTCATTATGAAAAAGGCCTCTTATGTGTCGACTGTCACGAAAAGGGTGATGTGATGGGTAGAGGGGAGGTGAATAGATGCCAGCAGGAAGCAGTACGGATACGCTGCCAGCATTGCCACGAGCCCTATAATAATAACATTGATGAAAGTGGAAAAGGACAATCCCATCCTTGTATAGAGGATGGTCTTTTCCGTTCACGTCAGGGCAGGCTGCATATGCTTCCAATCCAGGACAAATCGGTGAAAGCCCATTCCATACCTCAAATGAAGAATGTTCATTGTATCGGATGCCATTCTGCATGGAGTTTTTCGGATTACGGCCCGAGCCTATTGAGGGATGATAGAAGAGATTTAAGTCAGTGGGCCCCTTGGCGACTTCAAAGTAATTCGACCATAAACGATCTCTTTGACGAGCAGGGTCGCTTTTTAGGACCTGTTTCTGGGCCGGGGCCATGGTTTTTAGGCTGGCGTTTTCGCAGATGGGAGTTTCTGACACTGGGAAAAGACAGCAAGGGTCGCATTGTACCCTTCAGGCCTCGCTATCAGTTCCTTATTTCCTTTATTGATAAAAACGGCCGAGTTATACTGGACAGTGTCATCCCCCAGCGGGGAGACAGGAGCGGGCAGGGATGGGCGTATATGCCATTTTATCCCCACACGGTACAAAAGCGTGGGCGGCCCTGCGAGGCGTGCCACGGTCAACCTCTGGCTGCAGGTCAGGGCATTTGGAAAGGCCAGGGACAGGATCTTCTCCTCACCAGGCCAAGCCCTCCTGTATACCCTTCACTAAAGCTGCTCTCAGAAAGCGAAAAGACAAAACTTTTGCAAAAGACCCCTATCTATCGTAAATGGCGCTTTAGGACATTATGGCAGGACTTTAATGATTGATAATTTTCTATTGAAGAATTTACAATTTTAATAAGAGGTTAGAAGCTATGCGCTCAACAGCCTTCATCATCCCCAATAATCACTTCCGGAACTTTTTCGACCGCAGCTGGGGTCTCCGTTGCTTTTGGAGCTTCAATGACGGATTTCTCAACAGGTGCGACTTTTTCTTGGTCTTTGGTCATCGCTTTATCAGGGTTTGCGATCATCAATACCAGACCTAAAATGACAAGAATGATGGCACCTGTAACCTTGAAGCGCTTTGTCGGCGCGCCCTCTGGTTCGAAATCCTGAAATTTTTTTTCAGCCTTCTCTCCAGCCCAGAAGGCACCAATAGCTATAAGACAGACCAGAAAAGCAATGACACCGGACGGAAGGTGCAAAATCTGGGGAAGACGTACAACGCCCATTGCTCCTGAATTATAATATCCTGTTATTGCAGTAAATATTTCAGCAAATGCAAAAACACCAAACATCATCCCGAAGATAAAAACCAGCCCATCCAGTTTACCTGATACAGTGGCAACGATCGAGGTCGTTGGGCAATACCCGCCCATGATAAAACCGATACCGAGCAGTAACCCCCCGACAATATGAGGCCATAAAAAAGTTGGCAGGATATACACCTTGCTAAAATCGATCCATCCAAACAGAGAAAAATAGAGAAGTCCCAGCATGGCAACCACAACGGTCGTAAACATCACTTTTAAAACAGCAAAATCCTTGAAATAGAACATATTGGTGAGTTTTTTGGGATTTCCAAAACCCGCTCTTTCAAGAAGGAAGCCAAACCAGAATCCAAGAACCAGGGCTACCATCAAGCTGGAGAAGTGGCCAAAAAATCCAAATTTATATAAAGGCCCCATTATAGCCATTCCTTTCTGAAAAAATATGCGGTAGCATAAGCACCGGCAAAGATACAAAGCATGAAAATCCAGGCGCCAAGAGCTAGTTCAGAGGCACCGGTTAAGGCCTGACCGCTTGTACAGCCCCTGGCTAATCTGGCCGCAAATCCGGAAAATGCTCCGCCACCAAATGCCAGCAATAATCGGGGGACGGCAGTGATAGAAGGGCCTCGTCCAATTTCACCTTTAATCCGGTTTGCCATGGCAGCGGAAAAGAGCCCTCCCAAGGCGGCCCCTAATACAAGAAATACCAGCCAGTCGTTTAGGACTGCTCGATCAGAGCGAAAATACCTTTTCAGATATGCATTCCCCCTGGTATGGTCCGAGGCGACCGTATCAAGTGACACTGCTGTAATTCTGGCAATAGGGGAAGAGGCGCCAAGTCCCCTGCCCATGGTGTAAAAGGATGCCAATAGAACCACCCCCAGCAGGGCGCCGATCAGATAAGGGTTTGAATATCTATATTTGTTCATAAAGACCTCCTAAATCATAAAAATAAATGATTATCATATTATGCTTACAACTAGATTTGCCTTGTGTCAAGTTTTGGCTTAAATGTTAAATGGTTCAATGAAAATAGACGCCATAAAATCTGATCCCCCGTCCGACATTACCGTAACCGAAACAGGGTTTATTTGTTTTCTATATCTTTAAAGAAAAAGATTTTGCGGTTTTCCTTGACTGGTTTCTTATTGCTAATGTATTTTATATTATAGTTCTCCGATGTTGGAACTAATCATTTAAACCTGTGGGTTTCTGGCAATAGGGGATTAAAAGTTTTTATAGTTGATATTGCATGGGAGAGAAAATCTTAATTCCATTTCTCATAAAAATTTCCAATTTCTGTATTGGATAACTATAATTGTAGAGACTGTCCGAAAACCATTGTGTAAACCTGACATATACAACATATAGTATTGTCTAATTTTTATAGCCTCTATATGTAGCGTGATTGTTTGTGAATTATCAAGGTTGCCGGACAGCTTCCGTAGAACCAGTTTACCTAATTGTAAGGGGATGAGCCAAATGAACCGACATTTTATTTCAAAAGGATTGTTTGTTGTTTTAACTATTTTTTTTGTAGTAATCCAAACCGGCATTTCACTGGCACAGGAAGACAAATGGAATCCCTGTGGCAATAACGATGTTTGCAGGCAATTGCTCGAAAAGGGACGGATAGCTTATGAACAAGGGCTCTATTATAAAGCCGGGCGTTACTTTAATCGGGCGGTAAATATAAGCCCGGTTGGTATGGCTGTCGAGTGGTATAAAATGAAAGGGCAGGTGATCAAAACGACTGTTGAAACAGATAAAGAGAGACTAAAACCTCAACCGCCTGTCGATACAAGTTTAAAAAAGGAAGAACAAGCTGAAGAACCTGCTGTGATCATGGGAGATGATGAAGGATGTTAAAAAGACTTTCCTTATGTGAGCACCGCGACGCATGCTGAGCTGTGGTTTGAAAATTTCCTCAAATTCTAATACATTTTACCTTTCTATGAAATTTCTAAAAAAAGAATGCAGAAAGGAGTAAACAATGAGTTTCGACTTCAGCGCGGATGACATATTTGAGATGGCCGAACGGATCGAAAGAAACGGAGCTAAGTTTTACAGAACAGCGGCTGAAAAAGTTGCCGATTCTTCGGCAAAAGAGCTTTTACTGGGGCTTGCCGGGATGGAAGACGAACATGAAAAGACGTTTGCTTTATTAAGGGCTGACCTGTCAAAAAAGGAGAAAACGGCAACTGTTTTTGACCCTGAAGGTGAATCTGCCCTTTATCTTCGCGCACTTGCTGACACTGAGGTCTTCTTTAAAAAAGATATTGATGTTTCATCGATGGAAGAAATTCTCAAGGCTGCCATCACGGCCGAGAAAGACTCAATCGTCTTTTATCTGGGCATGATGCAGTTAGTCCCTGAGGAACTCGGGAAAGATAAGTTGGGTAAGATTATTAAAGAGGAGATGGGGCATATTAGAATTCTCAGCAAAGAGCTGGTTTCTCTTTTTAGATAATAAATAATTTCCGGATCTGTCTCATGATACAATTGTGCATCACAAATAAACATGAGACAATCTTTAACTTTATCCTCATATGCGATTCATTTTCATATAGTATCCAGTGTCTTCGTTACATATTGTATTTACACATAAATGTCGTATTGAATCGAAGTTGTCGATTTAAGAAATTCTTAAAGCATCAATCTTTTATCGTCATTCATCAATAACAGATAGTCCGTTCCTAAAATCATCAATCTTAAAAATAGTAAAAAAGGAGGAAAAACATGGGAAGTATAAAAGGAACTCAAACTGAAAAAAATCTTTTAACTGCATTTGCAGGAGAATCTCAGGCAAGAAATCGCTACACTTACTTTGCCAGTCAGGCCACAAAGGAAGGGTATGTTCAGATGGCGGGTATTTTTACCGAAACAGCCAATCAGGAAAAGGAGCACGCAAAGCGGCTTTTCAAATTTTTGGAGGGAGGCGAAGTTGAAATTACAGGGGCATTCCCGGCGGGCATTATCGGCACTACACTCGAAAACCTGAAAGCAGCCGCCGCTGGTGAACATCACGAGTATACCGAGATGTATCCCGGTTTTGCAAAAAAAGCTCGTGAAGAAGGGTTTAATGATATTGCCGCTGTATTTGAGGCGATTGCGGTTGCGGAAAAACAGCATGAGAAAAGGTATGTAGATCTTGCAGCCAACATCGAGGCCGGCAGGGTTTTCAAGCGTGATGAAAAAGTTGCGTGGCAATGCCGCAACTGCGGTTATCTCCATGAAGGAAACGAAGCGCCGGAATCATGTCCGGCATGTGCCCATGAACAGGCCCATTTTGAACTGCTTGGGGAAAACTGGTAATTTTTTTTTCAGGACACAGATGAACACAGATTGTCAAGATGTTTGACCGGTCTGCTCCCCGCCGCGAAGCACTGCCGCAAGGCAGAACCCCCGCCCTTTAGGGCGGGGAGCTTCACAAAGAATAATCCGTGTTCATCTGTGAAAATCTGTGTCCTAATTTTATTAAAGGAGGAGATAAAAATGGCTGAAAGACTTGAAGTATATAAATGTGAAGTTTGCGGGAATATCGTTGAAGTACTCCATGGAGGAAAGGGTGAACTTGTATGCTGTGACAAACCGATGAACCGGCTTGTTGAAAATACGGTTGATGCCGCACAAGAAAAGCATGTCCCGGTGATTGAAAAAATTGAAGGCGGCGTAAAAGTCATGGTGGGAGATGTTGCCCATCCCATGGAAGAAAAACATTACATTGAATGGGTTGAGATTATCGCGGACGGCAAGGCTTATCGGCAGTTCCTTAATCCAGGGGAAGCACCTGAAGCAACCTTCAATATAGAAGCGGACCAGATCACGGCACGTGAATACTGCAACCTTCATGGTTTATGGAAAGGATAAACTATATGATATCCGAAAAAAGTACAAAAAGCGCTTAACGACCAGTTAAACGCCGGAATGTCAGTATGAAGGGACCGATCTTACCTTGAAAATTATGCTGATTGTGGTAATAATGTTCATTCCCATAGTGATTGGATATCAGATATGGGCGTATAATATGTTTAAAGGGAAGGTGACAAAAGAAGATATTGCCTATAAAGAAGCATATTGGCAAAAATTTTTTCACCACGAAGCACACGAAGAAATACCAACTTGTCCGGGTTAGGGGCTTAAACGAAGTGATCATAGGAGATATCTTATGAAATCAAAAGCAATCGTTTTGCTGATCATTTTTGGAATGGTATTTACCGCCGCCGCCATGGCTGCTGAAGTCCCAAACAAAGGAGACGCGGCTATTAAACTCGATGGCGGCAAAAAGGGACATATTGATTTCCCCCACCGGAATCATCAGGACACTCTTGGCGACTGCAACATCTGCCATGATATTTTCCCGCAAAAGCCCGGAGTAATAAAAGATTTAAAAGATCAGGGAAAACTCAAAAAGAAGAAGATCATGAATCATTGCAGGGGATGTCACCGTAACATGGCCAAAGAAGGAGCAAAGACCGGTCCAACCTCATGTGGTAAGTGCCATGTGAAATAAGGGAATCTTTACTATGTTAGTGCTCGGATTGCAGGGGAGCCCCAGAAAAAAAGGCAACACGAGTTTTCTGCTCTCGGCTTTCATGGACGTGGCAAAAAAATTGGGAGCCCGGACACATGTCATTGAAGTGGCAAAAAAGAATATTACTCCGTGCATGGGATGTGCTTTTTGTGAAAAGAACGGTTACTGCGTCAACCAAGATGATGATATGAAGCCTGAAATCTACCCTTTGCTTCGTGAGGCTGATGTTATAGTGGCAGCCTCGCCCATATACTTTTACAATGTCACCGCCCAGCTCAAGGCGCTTATCGACAGGTGCCAGGCGATCTGGTCCCGAAAATATAAACTGGAACTTACCGATCCGGCAAGAAATTACAGGCGTGGATTTCTCCTCTCCTTAGGTGCCACCAAAGGGCAAAACCTTTTCGAAGGCGTCCACCTTACTGCCCAGTATTTTTTCGATGCTGTTGCAGCCACCTATGAAGGAAGCCTTACCTACAGGCGCATCGAATACCCCGGAAATATGGAAAAACATCCTACAGTCCTCGAAGATGTAAAAGAAGCAGTTAAGGGTCTCTTATCTCCGCTGCTAGGAAGAAAAAAGATCCTGTTTGTCTGCCGGGAAAATGCCTGCCGCAGCCAGATGGCCGGTGCATTTGTCCAACACCTTGCAGGAGATAAAATTGAGGTTTTGTGTGGCGGCAGCGAACCCGCTGTTGAAATCAATCCGGTAATGGTTGAAGCCATGGCGGAAAAAGGGGTGGATATGGCATTCCGCAAACCCAGATCGATTGAAGATGCCATATCAGCAGGACAACCGGATGTGATAATAACCATAGGCTGCGAAGAAGAATGTCCTTTTGTTCCTGGAGCAGAAAGACAGGACTGGGATCTGCCTGATCCGGCCGGCAAGCCAATAGATTTTATGCGAAATGTCCGTGACGAGATCGAAATGAGAGTAAAAGAGCTTGTAAACAGCTTGTCAGGCTGAAAATCAATTTAGGGCAGTGGCAATAATATATTTCCATTGGGAAACTAGTGCTCTAATTCGTAATTATGGTGACGTATTTTAATTGGTTATGGTTAACTGAAAAGAGGGAGGTCAATTATGTTTTGTTTTCAATGTCAGGAAACGGCCAAAAATAAAGGCTGCACCGTCAAAGGCGTTTGCGGGAAACCTGAGGACACGGCAAATCTTCAGGATCTGTTGATCTATGTACTAAGAGGTATTGCTGTTTACGGCGAAAAAGCAAGCGAACTCGGTATTTCAAACAAGGAAAACGGGTTGTTTGTTGCCCAGGCTCTTTTTACCACAATCACCAATGCCAACTGGGACAATGAAAGGTTTATTGATTTGATCAAAAAAGCGCTCAAACGCAGGGAAGCGCTTAAAGGCAGATTTTTGGCTGCCTATAAAGAAAAATACGGCAAGGATTTTGATGAAGAATTACATCATTCTGCAACCTGGTTCTCCAATGACGTGGCGGAATTTCAGGAAAAAGCCAAATCGGTCGGCGTTCTTGCGACAGAAGATGAAGATGTCCGTTCTTTGAGGTATCTTTTGATCATCGGCTTGAAAGGGATTGCCGCCTATGCTGATCATGCGGCCATTTTAGGGTTTGAAAAAGACGAGATTTACGACTTTCTGATGGAAGCTCTGGCTTCCACTACCAAAGACCTTTCAGTGGACGATATGGTCGGACTGGTTATGAAAGCCGGGGAAGTTGCGGTAACCACCATGGCCACACTCGATGAAGCCAATACGTCCGCCTATGGAAACCCTGAAATAACCGAGGTGAATATCGGTGTTGGCACAAATCCAGGGATTCTGATCAGCGGCCACGATCTTAAGGATATGGAAGAACTGCTCAAGCAGACAGAAGGCACCGGAGTTGATGTGTATACTCACGGCGAAATGCTTCCGGCCAATTACTATCCTGCATTTAAAAAGTATGATCATTTCGTGGGAAACTACGGCAGTTCCTGGTGGCACCAGAACAAGGAATTCGAATCCTTCAACGGTCCGATTCTAATGACCACGAATTGCCTTGTTCACATAAGAAAGAATAACACCTATCAGGACAGACTCTTTACTACGGGGATGACCGGTTATCCAGATGTTAAGCATATACCGGATAGAACCAAGGGCGGCGCAAAGGATTTTTCTGAAATTATCGAACTTGCCAAAACATGTGAACCGCCCGAGGAAATTGAAACCGGTAAGATCGTTGGCGGGTTTGCCCATCATCAGGTGCTTGCCCTGGCCGACAAAGTGGTGGAGGCGGTCAAATCCGGCGCCATCAAGCGCTTTGTGGTCATGGCCGGCTGCGACGGACGTCAAAAGGCCAGAAACTATTTCACCGAAGTTGCCAAAGCACTGCCACAAGATGCGGTAATTTTAACCGCCGGTTGTGCCAAGTATCGCTATAACAAGCTTGATCTTGGCGATATCGGCGGTATCCCCAGAATTCTTGACGCCGGGCAATGCAACGACTGCTACTCTCTGGCAGTCATTGCTTTGAAGTTGAAAGAAGTTTTTGGACTGGACGACATTAATGATCTTCCGATCTCCTTTGATATCGGATGGTATGAACAAAAAGCCGTGGCTGTTCTGTTGGCGCTGCTTTACCTGGGGGTCAAAGGCATTCGTCTGGGACCGACCCTGCCTGCATTTCTGTCACCAAATGTGGTCAAGGTTCTGGTGAAAAAATTTGATATCAAACCTATCAGCGAGGTAGAGGCGGATATCGAAGCGATGATGAAAGCGAGTTAGTTCGCTTAGCTCACAATTGGAAAGATGGCGGTTTCCATGGATTTAAAATAAGTTTGATTCCAGTAAAAGGAGATTTGTTACTAATGGATACGACTTTAATCGACACCAAAGTTGATCTTCCGATTTGGCAGGGTCTTGATACACCTCTTTACATTGCTGATATAATACAGGAAACGCATGATGTTTATACATTCCGTTTTCAGGGAAATCCCTTGTGCCGGTTTATCTACTGGCCTGGCCAGTTCTGCACTCTGGTATTGAACATAAACGGCAAAAAAGTACTCCGTTCTTATACGATTTCCTCAACGCCCTCACGGCCTTTTGTGCTTGAGATCACCGTTAAACGTGTGCCGGGTGGTTTGGTTTCAAACTGGTTACCTGATAACCTGAAAATCGGTGACAGAGTGGATATTGCCGGTCCAAAAGGAAAGTTCTGTCTTATGCCCGGTAAGATCCCGCCAAGAATTCTTCTGATTGCGGCAGGAAGCGGAATCACTCCCCTAATGTCGATGGTTCGATGGTTGTGCGATGTTTCTGCAAATGTAGACATCCGTTTTTTTTACTCGGCGCGCAGCACGGAAGACA
Source organism: Desulfobacteraceae bacterium (assembly GCA_030604635.1). GTDB lineage: Bacteria > Desulfobacterota > Desulfobacteria > Desulfobacterales > UBA11574 > JAUVVL01. The sequence continues at coordinate 941 of JAUVVL010000053.1, read as the reverse complement.
TCATCTTCCACAATGAAATTGAACTCCTTACTTCTCGGTATAAAATGTTCGAACCGGTGCTTATCACCAGCACCAGGAGCACCGGCAGTGGGTGGACTGGTTTAAGGGGACGTATTAACCGGGAGATGCTTGAAATGGTTGCGCCTGATATACATGAGCGCCAAATCTATATGTGCGGACCGCCGGGTTTCATGGAAACCGTCAAGAAGATTTTGGGTGAACCGATTTTGGGCCACCCGTTCAAACTATCCAAACTTCATATAGAAAGTTTTAGCGGAGTGCGGACTGCCGCCGAAGAAAAATCTACTCCACCTACAAGAACCGCTGCGGTGAGCCTCGCCCAGCCACCGCAGGCAGAGGAAACACCGGCGGTTTCATTAGCAGTAGAATTTGTGCGTTCGGGGAAGAAAGTATCCACTGACGGAAAAACACCTTTGCTGGATATTGCTGAGGAACAGGATGTAGACTTGGATTATGGCTGCCGATCGGGTAGTTGCGGAGCGTGTAAAGCCCGTCTCCTAAAGGGGAAGGTGGATATGGAATCTGAAGAAGGACTTGAGCCTGAAGAAAAAGACAACGGCTATATCCTAACCTGTGTGGCAATGCCTCTTACAGACTGCATATTGGATGCCTAATACATTTGTGAAAAATGTGAGTCAGCTTTACTACTAAGTGCTCTAATTCGTAAATTCGATTACGTATTTTTATCAAGACAACTATCCCGTATAAGTTGAATCCTAAAAGTTTGAAGTTTGAAGTGCCTAAAGTGAGCTAAACCTGCCCACCGGCCGGCAGGCGGGGTTGAGGAACGCGCTTTCAGCGCGATCAATTATAATTAAAATTGACAGAATACCTTAACTTTAGGCACTTTACACTTTTGCATACATAGAATGAATAAACCAAGTTATAAATACGTGATCGTATTTATGAATACATGTACT
>JAUVVL010000355.1 GCA_030604635.1 Desulfobacteraceae bacterium | reverse complement strand
TAAAATTGCCAGCTTCTGCCGCTGATTAAATTGCTTTTTTGCCATAACACTTTCTCCTTTCATTTTTGCCGGAAAAAGTGTTACCCTATTTTAATCGATTTTGTTCGGTTTCTTAGTAACACAAACAACTACTCTGTCCGCACCGGCAGGTGCCTACATGGCCCACTATATCAACCAAACCTATATTCTGTACATTTATCTGGCCGTGGTGATCTACCTGGCATTCAGCCTCTTTAAACCGGTCAAGGAAAAAGAGGATGTTCAAGAGAACTTTCGTCTGGCGCTCGTTTTTGCCGTGCCCATTTCGATTTTGGCCGGTTTTCTTGGCATCGGCCCGGGTTTTCTGCTGATGCCAACACTTATACTTCTGGGATTTGAAGCTAAGCGGGCCGCTGGCATCAACGCCTTTGCCGTAACCCCGCCGTCTTTTTCCGCACTGGTACCGCATTTGTCAACAGCAGTTTGGGATATGCGATTAACCGTTGCGCTTTTGATTGTCGGCGCCGTGGGGGCTTTTATGGGCGCCAGAATTACCAGCCTGTATGTTCCCAGCAGCAGGCTCAAACAGATTTTTGGAATTATGATTGTTATTATGACTGCGTACAAGATCTATACGCTATTTTGAAAAACACTATAAAGTCGTCCATTTCGCGATTCATCGTGGAATGGTCTCGGCCAATCCGCGATCTGAAATGACATGGTCTTGACTACAGATTCGTGAGGAAAACCGGAGAGATGCAATGCTTGACAGGGCTGCGGATATCCGGTAATGGTCAAAAAGAGAGGGGTTGATCCCTAAATTTCAAAGGAGTTTCCATGAAAAAACGACTCCCGAAAAACCGAAAATTTTCAAAACCTCTTGTTGCAGAATCTACCGTGTCGTGCGAGATTACTACTCTTCCCGACTCGCACTGTTGCACCATCTTGGCAAACATCAGTGAAGGCGTCTTCACCATTGATCTAAAAAAGAGAATTACATACTTCAACCCGGCGGCAGAGACCATCACGGGCTTCAAAGCCAAAGAAGCCGTCGGACATTATTGTTTTGACATCTTCCGGGCCGATATTTGTGAATCGAGATGCTGTTTTGACGAAGCGCTTGACTGCGGGAATCGCTGTTTAAACCCTCATGCATCTATTATCAGCAAGTCAGGGGGGCAGAAACCGATTAGTATCGTTACATCTGTCCTGAAAGATCAAAACGGCAAAGTCATTGGCGGTGTGGAGAGCTTTCGCGATCTTTCCGAACTGGAACGGCTGAGAAGACAATTGTCCCATAGCTTTATCCCTGAGGATATTGTCGGGAAGCACCCTAAAATGCGGGAAATCCTTTCATTTTTGCCGGATATCGCTGAAAGCGACAGCCCGGTGTTGATTTGGGGCCCTACCGGATCGGGCAAGGAGCTTATCGCCCGGGCGGTTCATAATTTGAGTTCCCGCAAAGATGGACCGTTCATCGCAGTGAATTGTGCCGCCCTGCCCGACACACTGCTCGAGTCGGAATTGTTCGGTTACGCTAAGGGCGCTTTTACGGGTGCTCTTAGAAAAAAATCCGGCCGTTTTTTATTGGCCCATAACGGAACGTTGTTTTTAGATGAAATTGCAAATACATCTCCCATGTTCCAGGGCAAGCTCTTACGTGTTTTAGAAGATGGCGAATTTACGCCCTTGGGGGAAACCAGGCCCGTTAAAGCAAACTTCAGGATGGTGAGCGCCACAAACCTGAAGTTAAAAGAATTGGTCCAGGAAGATAAATTCAGGGAAGATCTTTATTATCGTATCAATGTCGCCAAAATCAGTTTGCCGTCCTTAAAAGAAAGAAAAGAGGATATTCCTGTTTTAATCGATCATTTCATTCACAAATTTAATATCCTCAAAGGTAGGGGTATCGAAGGTGTAACTTCTGATGTTCTTTCTTTTTTAATGGACTACTCTTTTCCCGGAAATATCCGCGAACTGGAAAATGTCATCGAATATGCCTTTATTTCCTGCAAAGGCCGGATGATCGGTATTGAACATCTGCCCGCAGATTTGCTTGAGGCCTTTAGCGAGCAGAACGCATATTTCTCTAAAACCTTTACTCTTTATGAAAATGAAGAAGCTAAGAAAATACACGCCGTGTTGGAACACCACGGCGGCAATCGACAAAAAGCGGCCCAAGCGTTAGGGCTGAGCCGCACCACCCTGTGGCGTAAGATAAAAAAATATGGGATGTCGGCACAATAAATTGAAACAAATCTGAAACATCACCTGGAACGGTTTCATGTTTTGAAACACCCCTCTATTTAATTCCTTATCAAAGCCTTTATGATATTATCCAACCTTCTGCTTTTATTGCAAAAAACAAACTATCCAACCATGCTTCTTCTGGCACGGCAATTGCTTGATAATTAATAAAAAGAATTGAGAAACATCGAAAATTAAAATGAAAATTGCCATTCCTCTATTTAAGGAAAGGATCTCTCCTCATTTCGGTGCCTCCGGGAAAATCTTGTTGATTGATATTGAGGGTGAAACTGTGCGCCGGGAGGCTATATTGGATGTAGGGGACAAGAGCGCCATGGAGATCGCCCGACTTCTGGTGGAATTAGTGGTTGAGAAGGTGATCTGCGGTGGAATTCAACATTATTATAAGGAGTGGCTGATCAGAAAAGGGATTACGGTGGTGGATAATCAGAAGGGCGAGGCCAGCGAAACGATCCGGATGATATTGGAAAAGGAAGTCTTTACTAATAAAAACACAATGTCATTAACTTAAGCGAACAAAAACAACTTAAACTGCTCAATTTATTAATAAAAAGGTTGATATTTGGTGGTTGACATGGTATACTCCCTTTTAATAGCTGAAATCATTTTTCATAAAGAAAG
>JAUVVL010000089.1 GCA_030604635.1 Desulfobacteraceae bacterium | reverse complement strand
ATTCGTGCCTGCCCCGTAGGTCCGGAAGATCGTACGGGGTGGTTAAAATTTTCGCCTTCCTTGAACCCCGGTTAAATTTTAAAAGATTTAACTGGGCAGGCAAAATTGAGCATTTTTCAAAGGTCTCAAGGTTCCACCAAGAAATCGTTTTCATGCTTTAAAAGGCAGGCGAAAGGGGCAATATCCCAGGTCATTCCAAATGTATTAACATCCGATAGACCTGCACGGCCGACGATATCCTGCAACGTTTCAAAGTCCTGCTACTCAAAATTTCCCTCCATTTTTAGACTATGCGAACACTTTTGAACGTCACTAATTTTTACACGCATTATTGTTTGTTATGGTTAGTATAGGTTCATTTAATTGTTAATATAGAAATATATTGACAAATAATAACATAAAATATATACGCCATTACGATTAACCAAAAATAGCTGAAGGTAAAAAATGGAGAGACTTCTTTCCACAAAAGAGGTGGCACAGTTTCTCGATGTTAACGAGAAGATGGTATATACTCTTGTTGCCGAAAAGGGACTTCCGGCAACAAAAATCACGGGCAAATGGCTTTTCCCACGACATCTGGTGGAGCAATGGGTCGAAACCAATACCACCAACTATCCCGAGGCTGCAACCCGCCTCCCGCCCTACCAGGGGTTGTTGGTCATAACCGGAAGTAATGACCCCCTGCTGGACAGGACAATTTTTCTTTTTAACACACTTCATTCTAATCATGTGGCTGTGTTTGGAAACCTGGGGAGTATGGGAGGGCTGAGGGCATTGCGCCGGAATCTCTGCCACATGGCATCAAGCCACCTGCTTCAGGACAATGAGACGGAATATAATTTTGATTTTGCGTCAAAGGAGTTAGATGTAATGCCCGCGGTGGTCAATTTTTGCAAACGTGAACAGGGCATGCTGGTAAGAAAGGATAATCCGAAAAAACTCTCGGCTGTTGCGGACCTTGCCCGGCCGGGCCTGAGGATTATAAACAGGCCGCTGGGCACCGGGACCCGCCTGCTGTTAGACGGGGAGCTCAAAAAGGCGGGGATTAACGGTGAAAAGATCGATGGTTACCATAATGAGGTCCACCGGCACCTGGATATCGGTCTTGAAATTCTTGCCGGCCGGGCGGACGCAGGTCCTGGAATACGGGCCGTGGCCGAAATTCTGGATATCGGTTTTGTTCCACTTCGCTGGGAAAGATATGATCTTATGATTTCCAGGGAGCGATTTTTCGATGAGGGTGTTCAGCTCTTTCTCGGCCTGCTCCACGAAGACGCCTTCAGGGAACTGGTGACCGACAATTCCGGTTACGATTTAGAGCTTTCGGGCAAGATGATCTATCCCACGAGCAATAGCCCAAAAGAGGATGATTAAAAAAGATGAAACGGAAATTTATTGCAACTGTATGCTTAATAATAATCTGTGTTCTGCCTGGAAGTGTTTTGGGGGCAGACAAGGTCCTAAAAATATCAACGACGACAAGCACTCAGGCCTCGGGTCTGTTCGATTTTCTCCTGCCTGAATTCGAAGAAGATACCGGCATCCGTGTCAAAGTTTTCGCCAAGGGAACCGGGGCAGCCATTCGTGATGGAATCGACGGTAACGTGGATGTGATTTTTGTTCATGCCAGGGCCAGAGAAGAAAAATTTATCGCCGACGGATATGGCACAAAGCGCTATGCGGTCATGCACAATGATTTTGTCATTCTGGGCCCTCCTGAGGATCCTGCCGGCGTACGGGGACTAAGCGATGCCGCCGGTGCTCTGACCCGGATAGCCCGTGCCAGGGCCTTGTTTGTATCCCGGGGGGATGACAGCGGCACCCATACCAAAGAGCAGACGCTCTGGAAAGCAACAAAACTGGAGCTGGATAACAAAACCAGCACTATTGTCAAAAAAAGAACGCCAAGAACCATAAGTTTTGTTCACCCAAAAGGTTCGGGAAAATGGTATCTTTCCATTGGCCAGGGAATGGGTAAGGCCATCACCTTTGCCGATGAAAAAAAGGCTTACACGCTGGCTGATCGAGGAACCTATATCAAGTACAAGCATGGCCGGGACGCAGGGCTTGATTTAGAGATCATGTGTGAAGGGGATCTTGTTTTAAACAACCCTTACGGTGTGATCCCGGTTAATCCAAAAAAGCACCCCCATGTGCAATACGATCTGGCTGAACAATTTGCTGATTGGCTGGTATCAGCAAGGGGGCAGTCGCTTATTGTAAATTACAGACTTTTAGGGAAACAGCTTTTTTATCCGGATGCTATCCATTAACCCGCTTAGCCTGAATTCCTCAGATAAAGAAAATATGTATTAATTTAGCTTTTTGAAAAACGTGTTCCAAAAGCATTCAGGTGATCCGGTTTTAAAGTGGGTCACTGTTTGAGTGTATTAGAGAGCGTTAAGAAAGAACAGCAAAATAGCAAATTTTACCTGTGAGTTAAATAATGTGCGAATTTTAACCAGCTTTTATATACAGGATTGCACCTGTTCTTTCTTTACGCTCACTTATGCACGAGTTTGATACGGTTTAAAACCGGATTACCTGAATGCGACAATGTTTTCAAAGGGCTAAAATATTACATATTATATAATTTGTGAGCATTTAAATCAAGGAAGAAGCAAGATCCCTCCTATTTTTCCTGGTCTTTTCTAATAAACTCCCCGCTTTTTCCACCTGATTTTTCAAGAAGGCATATGTCGGAAATGGTTATTTCCCTATCATAAGATTTGCACATATCATAGATGGTCAGAGCGGCTACTGATACTGCTGTCAGGGCTTCCATTTCAACACCGGTCTGATCAACAATGCGGGCCGTGGCTTTGATCCTTATTGAACTGGCTGTTTTATCAGGAAAAAAATCGACGGCTACATGTGTAACGTTAAGGGGATGACACATGGGGATGAGCTCCGAGGTCTTTTTTGCCGCCATGATACCGGCAATTCGAGCTGTCTCAAGAACATTTCCTTTTTTTATGGTTTGATTTAGGAGCTTTTCAAAAGTTTCCGGATTCATGGAAACAACCCCCTGGGCAACTGCAATGCGTAGCGTTGGCTTCTTATCGGTTACATCCACCATCCGAACACGCCCTTCCTTGTCGATGTGGGTAAATTTGGACATATAAAAACTCCTTATATTCTGGAATTATTCAACAATTATAATTCACTCACCGCAGAGTCGCCCCAGTACGATCTTCCGGACCTACGGGGCAGGCAAAGAACGCTGAGGTTCAATTATGTTGCTTTACGCTGACCCCAGAGGAATAGGCTTCGCATTCCACGGGGCAGGGAGGGCGTAAAGCAACAAAGAATAGCCTCTGAAAAGCAAAATGCTCAATACAGCCCCGCCTGCCGGCCGGCGGGCAGGCATTTAACACTCGGCTGGGTTGATTGAGGTTTTTATTATCCGCCTCAGATTCATAAGTGGATACGCTTTCCCATTGCCGTCCTCCCTGCCCCGTTAAATCTGAAAGCTATTTAACCGGGGTCAACGGCAATGGAAAAATCATTTATCTCTGCGCTCTTTGCGCCTTTAGCGAAGCGGGCGGTGAATACACACTCACATACCCGCATAGCAAAGCTCGGACCTTCAGCTTAACTGAAGTAATGGGTGAATAAATTCCGTTTTCTTTGTAACAGTTGTTTTGATGGCATTAAGGGTGTCATTCAGTACGGCAATCACATTTTCGCGGATGTCACCGGCAACAACAAGAAGCATGACGTCATCTCCCACGGTCAGGTTCTTGTTTTCAGCGATATCGACGAGTATTTCGATTATACCAGGCTTTTTTTTATGCGTTTCAATCACCTGGTGCAGTTTTTCATGATCAACAGAGATTGTCAGGCCAGATATTTTCCGTCCATCGCGTGAAGTACTGCGGACAACCCCGTTATGGCACAGGATCATTCCTGCCTTATGATATTCCGGATGTTTTTTAATTGTATCAATAAAACTGGTTAAATTCATGGTCAACCCTTGCTTGTTGTACTAATTTAGCTTTTTGAAAAACATGCCCCACAAGCATTCAGGTGATCCGGTTTTAAAGTGGGTCACTGTTTGGCACGGTTTAAAACCGGATCACCTGAATACGATGATGTTTTAAAAGGGCTAAAATGTTACTCCTTGTTTAGATTGCGGATTACAAGTTGCAAGAAGCGATTGTCAAGTATCAAGTATCAAGTCCCCGGATTCGACATATTCGGCCCTTGCCAGGTCATCAGGCGTATTAATATTATAAAAAGATAGTAGATCCGGATCATTTTGTCGCAAAATATTTTCAGGAAGTTTTTTGACGCGAACCTTTTGAAAAATCTGCCGTATTTTAAGATCTTGTTTAATAAGCTGCTGTTCAATAGGTTTAAGGCATTTTTTCGAATATACAGAACAGAGCGGTTCAAGTCCTTTGGAAGTTGCAGGGATAACAATGTCAATGTGTGGTTCAATACTGTCAAGGATGGTTTCAACCAGCTCTTTTTTGAGGAAAGGGATATCGCAAGCTGCGAAAAATGCATGTGACGTCGTCGTAAAAAAAAGGCCTGCATGGATTCCTGTCAGGGAGCTCCGGCAAGGAAAAAGGTCGGTCACGATATTGAAGTCCCACTCAAGATATTGAAGCGGATCATTGGTAACCAGGATAATCTCTTCAAAAAGCTCTTCAAAAACACCATATATGCGATCAAGAATACGCTTTCCGCCAACGCGGACAAATGCCTTGTTTGTTCCGGAAAAGCGCATATTTTGTCCGCCGGCCAATATCACGCCGGTACAGGGAGTTTTCATGTTAACAAAGTCTTTTTATGTATAAATCACGAAATCACTAAAGTGCGAAAAAAAATGATGCTTTTTTGTACAATAGGAAAAATATCTGGCAAAATCAAGACAATTTCAACAGGTTCGTGTTATATGCAAATAAGAAATGTCATATAAAATATCATATAAATCTTGATCTTAGGCTTATGCGTGATATAAAAAAATCAAAACAGTAAAGCTCCACGCCCTAAAGGGCGGGGGTTCTGCCTTCCGGCAGTGCTTCGCGGCGGGGAGCAAACCGGTCAGGTCTGGGCCAGGGATTTCGAATTTTTGACCGAAAACCTCTGGTTTTCGGTCAAGCACTAGGTAGATATTATGGGTACAAAAAGACACAAAGCAAAAGCTCCGAAGAGTGTAAAGGTAGGAATAATTACGGTTTCGACCACCCGAACTCAGGAAGACGATGAAAGTGGGCGCTGGATCAGCAAACTTGCCAAAAAGGAAGGGCATGAGATTGTGTTTTACAAGGTTGTTCCGGACGACATCGAAACCATTACCCAAACAGTAGTTCACGGTATTAGTGTCCATGATCCCCAGGTTATCCTGTTGACAGGGGGTACGGGCATCAGCAGCAAAGATGTTACCATCGAAGCAGTGCGTCCCTTGTTTGAAAAGGAACTTACAGCATTCGCTCCTCTTTTTTCCCAGCTCAGCTTTGAAGATATAGATTCTGCCGCCCTTTTGTCCCGCGCCACAGCCGGTGTAGTCGAAAAAACCATTCTGTTCTGTATCCCTGGAAGCCTTAAAGCGTGCAAACTTGCCTGCAAGGGTCTTATCTTTCCCGAACTGGGGCATCTTGTGGTGCATGTCCATGAAGGCTAGCCCGAATTTCTCATGAATAAGTCGATGCTGAAAAAAGTATCGAGTTGGCCCGCAAGCACCAAATAGAGAGTTAACGGACAGGCAAAATGTATCAGAATTTAGGTATAACGATAAAGGTGCAAACAAATGGATATTGAACGTGAAAAGATCGATTTTGACGTGCTTTTTGTGGGCGGGGGCCCTGCAAGTCTTGCAGGCGCCATTCGGTTGATGCAACTCGCAAGGAAGAAAAATATTAGCCTTGAAGTGGCCCTTATTGAAAAAGGGACGGATATCGGGTCTCATGCTTTGAGCGGCGCCATCATGAATCCGGTGACCTTAAAGGAGCTTCTTCCCGATTTTTTGGAAAGACAATGCCCCATTGAGGCAACCGTAAGGAGAGACGAATTCTACTTTTTGACCGGTAACGGACACTATCGAATTCCGATTATTCCCAGATATATGCATAATAAAGGCTTTTACATTATCAGCCTTTCCAGGTTTGCAAAATGGCTTGGCGGGATTGCCGAAGACCTTGGCGTAAATATCTTCCCGGGATTTGCGGGTAAAGAGGTTCTCTATGCCGAAGATCAAAAGACGATATCCGGAATACGCACAGGAGATAAGGGCCTTGGAAAAGACGGTCAGCCCAAGAGTAACTTTGAACCTGGAATAGATTTAATGGCAAAGGTTACGGTGTTCGGTGAAGGAGCAAGGGGAAGCCTGGTGCAGGATGTTTCAAAAAAACTTGACATTTTTGACAATAAAATGCCCCAGATTTTTGAAACCGGTATCAAAGAGGTTATCCAGCTTCCTGAAAACAATTATTTTGCTTTCAGCAAAGGTAACGATATCCATACCTTCGGATATCCCCTCGGCCTGAGCACACCGGGCGGGGGTTTTATTTACGAGATTAAAGACAACCAGGTGGCCATAGGATTTCTTGTGGGGCTCTGTTACCAGGATCCCACGTTAGATCTGTATGACGAGTTCATCAAATTCAAGCAGCATCCTTTTGTATCAGGCATAATCAAGGACGGCAAAGTCCTGGAACAGGGCGCCAGAACGGTTTCCACGGGAGGCTATTTTACGATTCCACAGCTTGCGGTCGACGGTGGCGTATTTGTGGGTGGCTGCGCATCCATGCAGAATACTCCGGGACTGAAAGGGATCCATGTTTCCATGAAGTCGGGCATGCTGGCGGCAAAAGCAATCATGGAAGCATTTGAAAAGAGCGCCTTTACCCGGGAAACCCTCGGGATTTACCAAAACATGTTTGAGAATAGCTGGTTAAAGGAAGAAATTTTTGAGGGAAGAAATTTTTCACAGGCGCTCTCGAAAAAAGGCCTGATGAAGTTCATACATCTTGGTGCACAATATTTCACCAAAGGGCGGGGCTTACAGGCGAAAATGCCGATCGAAGAAGATTACGGGACGCTAAATCCTGCAAAGGGGAACGCTGAGGATGTCCGTCCAGTTCATGAGAAAAAGACTTTTGACGGAGTCTTGTATATTGACAAACTTACCGGCGTTTATCTTTCCAAAACCATGCACAGGGAGGATCAACCGAGTCACATTGTTATTCATGATGAGAACCTGTGCGTCAATGAATGTTTTAATACGTATCAGTCTCCCTGCACAAGATTCTGTCCGGGTGACGTATACGAAATCGAAACCGACGAGAAGACTTCACAGCGTCGGCTCAAACTGAACCCGTCGAATTGTCTTCACTGCAAAACATGCGACATAAAAGATCCGTATCGGAATATAACCTGGACATGCCCGGAGGGGGGGGAAGGTCCCGGGTATATGATGCTATAATCGACCTTTTCGCAGAATAGCGATCAGAAGCCATATCCCCATGAGTGCGGCAGCTGAAAATAATATAATTCCGATCAAGGATATTCCGTAAAACAGGGGCGGGGTTTCGGAGATAACGATAAGAGCCGAGCCGATGATCAGCGCAGCTATGATGATTGAAAAGGATATCCTGTTACTGATCTGATCATGGGTTGCCAGCATGTTTTCAAGGCCCTTGTGCTCCATTTTGAAAGAAATTCTTCGCTGCCGGATCAGGCGTGTAATTTCAAGCATATCCTTGGGAAACTGCTGAATGAATTGCAGCATTTCCGATCCGAGTTTGATCATATCGTCTGCGATTCTTCCGGGGTAGAACCTGGCAAGCTTTACCCGTTCAATAAATGGCGCTGCTTGCGCAATCATGTCAAAATCCGGATCGAGCACGAGCGCAACTCCCTCTATAGTAGTCAGAACCTTCATCATAAAAAAGATATCCGGCGGGATCATGAGACGGTAACGGGAAGCCAGTTCAAGCAACTGGTTTAATAGTTTGCCGATTTCGATATCCTCCAAGGGTTTGTAAAGATGCTGACCCATGAAGTCGGCAACATCTTTCTCAAGCATGCGGATATCAGGCTCGTCATCCCAGGAGGTCAGTTTAAGGAGCACCTGGGTTGCCCTCAATTCATGCTGGTGAACCACGCTGTCTATCAGGTCGACAAAATCTTCTCTAGTCTGTCGGTCCACTGACCCTGTCATGCCGAAGTCGAGCAGACAGATCACATTGTCGGGGAGTATAAAAATATTTCCGGGATGAGGATCGGCATGAAAGAACCCGTAATTAAATACCTGCTTTAAGTAAAAATCGGCTCCACGGGCGGTAATGACTTTTCTGTCAAGTCCGGCCTCTTCCAGCCGTTCGATTTCTGACACCTTGATACCGTCCACCAGCTCCATGGTAAGGACACGCTCGGTTGTTGTATCTCTATAGACCTTGGGAATATAGATGGTGGGATCGTCTAAAAAGTGCCGGGCAAACCGCTCCATGCTGGCTGCTTCGATGGTGTAATCGATTTCTTTTTCGAGCGTCCTGGCAAATTCTTCAACGATTTTAACTGGACGGTACAGGGCCATTTCTTTTATGTTACGCTCCATCAGTGTTGCCAGATGGAGCATGATCTCAAGATCAACTTCAATGATCTTCTTGATGCCGGGACGCTGAACCTTAACCGCAACCGTTTCACCGTCCTCCAATCCGGCCCTATGCACCTGTCCGATGGAGGCGGAGGCAAAGGGTGTTTCATCAATAAAATCGAACAGTTCTTCGGGCGGCGAACCGAGCTCAGTTTCGATGATTTTGCTGACCTCGTTGAAAGCAAATGAAGGGACTTCATCCTGGAGTTTGGAAAGTTCGCGCGCAAAATCAACCGGAACCAGATCAGGACGGGTAGATATGATCTGACCGAGCTTAACATAGGTCGGTCCCAGTTCTTCAAAAGCCATTCTTACCCGTTCCGCCCTTGAAAGCTTTTCAAGACGGTAGCGCCGATTCCTTGAAATCAGCTGAAGACCGACTTCGATGTATTGTTCAATTTTCAACAGTTCTAGCAAATCTCCAAAGCCATACTTAAAAAGAATAGCCAGGATCTGACGATATCGGTTAAGATTGCGGTAGGTTCGGCCTACAACGCCAATTTTTCTTATACTAAGCATATTGTAAACTATTTGGATGTGTCCGTTCCTTCGCTAATTGCTTTTTTCAGTTCCCTTATCTCCTTTTTCAACCCCTTCAATTCGTCCCCGGTTACAACATCAGCCTTTTTCATAAAATCTTTAACAGCTTGTTGTACCCTTTCTTCGAGTTGTTTTTGGGTTTCATCATACCTTTTCCGAAGATCTTCCAGAAATTTCGTTCCTTCTTTTTCAGACATTTTTCCCTTTTTTACAAATTCATTGGCCAGATCTTCGACCTCGTCCTTGGCGATGAGGGCAAGGCCGATGCCGGTCAGCATGGACTTTTTAATTATGTTGAGCATTAGAGCCTCCTTTATTAGTCTGTTTACTTCAACTTGCCGATAACTGCACTTGCAATGGTGTTTTTCTGGATCTCCTTGGTCCCCTCATAAATTTCGGTGATCTTGGCGTCCCTGTAGAAGCGCTCGACTTCATACTCCGCCATGTATCCATATCCTCCCAGGAGCTGGATGGCTTCGTCGGCAACTTCAACAGCGGTACGGGCCGCATACAACTTGGCCATGGATGTCAGTTTGGGATCGATGCGGCCCTGGTCAAAGTTCCAGGCGGCCTTGTATGTGATGAGCCTGGAAAGCTCAATTTTTGTTGCCATATCGGCCAGTTTGTGCTGGGTTACCTGGAATTGAGCAATTTTTTTCCCGAACTGCTCTCTTTGTTTTACATATGCCAGTGCGCGATCAAAAGCGCCCTGAGCCGTTCCAAGCGCCTGGGCAGCTACAAGGATCCTGCTTTCATCAAAAAATTCCAGCACATGGTAGAAGCCTTTTCCCTCTTTTCCGATAAGATTTGAATATGGAACACGGACGTCTTTAAAATTTACCTCTGATGTGGACATCATATGGATACCCATCTTTTGTCCAACATCGGTGGCAGACACACCTTTGCGGTCTGCCTCCACAAGAATAATACTGATGCCCCGGTAAGTAGGCTTACTTTCTGGATCGGTCTGGCAGAGAACACAGTAAAAGCCTGCAAGTTCGCCATTGGAAATGAATATTTTCGAGCCGTTTATGACCCATTCGTCCCCATCCTTTTCTGCTGTCGTGTTCATGAATGTGATGTCAGAACCGTGATCAGGTTCTGTAAAAGCACCTGCAGAAAGCATCTTACCCTCTGCGACCGGCGGCAGGAATTTTTCTTTAAGCTCATCGCTGCCAAAACGTAAAACACATTCAGATGCAAAATTTGCAAGAATTAAAGCAGCGCCGATGGAAGAATCACGACTACAAAACTCCTCAGCAATAAGAATATTCTCCAGAACACCAAGCCCCTGGCCGGAATATTTTTCCGGAAAGTGAACACCGATAAATCCAAGATCAGCGGCCTTTTTCCAAATCTTCTCGGGATATTCGTGTTTTCTATCGAGCTCAAGCGCAAGCTCCTTGTCAAATTCACCCTTGGCAAAGTCCCTGGCTGCTTTCTGAATTTCTTTTTGTGAATTTGTTAGTTCAAAATCCATTCTGATACTCCCTTAATGTTTAAAATGATATTAGTTTTGTGAATTTAGCATATGCCCCGATCTATTGCAAGTAATTTAAGCCTTTTCGGCCAATCCAAATTATTTTAAAGGCTAACAAAATGAACTACTTGCAAAACGTACATCGCTAACCCGGATTTCTCATGATAAATGTATCCGGCTTTTAAAACACTTAAGAATATCATAAACTCAACCTGTTAATATTCTACTATAGAAACCTTAACAAAGGGACTTGACTGTTCTGCTCGACTGGCTTAATTTATAAGTTGTTATATTCACAACATTAAAAAATCACGGGGAGGAAAATAGATAATATGCCGTTTTCAATTGCTCTGGCCGGAAAGGGAGGCACTGGAAAAACCACTGTGGCGGGGTTGCTCATTAAATATCTGGTAAAGATGGACATGACGCCCGTCCTTGCAGTAGATGCGGACAGCAACGCAAATTTAAACGAGGTCCTGGGTCTTAAAGTTGCCGACACCCTCGGCAACGCCCGTGAGGAGATGAAAAAAGGGATCGTGCCAAACGGAATGACCAAGGATATTTTTATGTCAATGAAACTGGCGCAGGCTATTGTGGAGGACGACGGGTTCGACCTTATCGTCATGGGACAACCCGAAGGTCAGGGATGCTACTGTGCTGCAAACACTCTCCTGACAGGATTTCTGGATAAGCTTACCGGCAATTATCCCTATGTCGTAATGGATAATGAAGCCGGTATGGAGCATATCAGCCGGTTGACCACCAGTAATGTCGATATTCTTCTTACTATTTCGGACACATCCCGCCGCGGTCTTCAGGCAGCCATGAGGATCAATGAACTTGCAAAGTCTCTAAACATCGGTGTTGCTAAAAGCTATCTTATTATCAATCAGACCAAAGAAGCGCCGTCAGATACTGTTCTGAATATCATTAATAAGGAAGGCCTGGAACTTGCCGGAACCATACCTGAAGATAATACTGTCTATGAATACGACTTAAACGGAATCCCGACCATTGAGTTGCCGGAAGACAACCAGGCGGTTAAAGCCGCATTTTCAATCTTTGCAAAGATTATCAAATAACTCTTTGTAACTTCGCAATAAGTTCTGGAGTATTAGATGATAAAGCCGACTCCCCACCAGTGGGCTCCAACAATTTATTTAGAAGTTGCAACTCTTTTAGGTAAAACATGAAAAAAACCGGCTTTTTGCATGATGAAAGGTATTTACTTCATGATACTGGCCCCAGCCATCCTGAGGCGCCTGAGAGACTTCAGGCTATTTATCAGGGGATAAAAGACGCTGATCTTCTCCCCAAGCTCACCTTGATCCAGGCCAGCCAGGCAGATTTAAAGTGGATCGAGACCGTCCATGACAACAATTATATCCAGCGTTTTAAGGCGACCTGTCTCTCGGGCAAGACGATGCTTGACTATCCGGACAACCAGATGTGCGCTAAAACTTTTGAAACAGCGCTGCTGGCCGTAGGTGGCATCCTCGATACCGCGCAACTGGTTATGAGCGGCAAGTTTGACAATGCTTTCTTTGCCGTAAGGCCTCCGGGACATCATGCTGAGTACGACAAAGCTATGGGATTTTGCTATTTTAACAATGTGGCAATCGCTGCGAAGTACCTGCAAATGGAATGAGGCATACAAAGGGTCGGGATTGTTGATGAGGAAAGAAGGCTTAAAGGTATTATTTCCGTCCGTGATCTTTTACGCGAGTTAATCAATGTCCTGGGGATAGGAGAACCCGGAACGCTTTTGTGTGTTATTGTGGAGCAAAAAATCGGGCAAATGAAAAAAATTGTCGATGCCATCACAGAAGAGAACATCTCCTTGGCAAGTATTCTGGTTGCCAGATACTGGGATGAAGAGAAGCGGGCTGTTTTTCCATACCTTTTGACTCAAAATATCGGTCCTGTGAAAAGAAAACTAAAAAAAATGGGCTATACATTGCTTGACCCCATGGCCTGGCATATGGATCAGTTGCCTGAAAATGAATAATGCAGGTCACAGAATGAGACCTTTGAAAAATGCTTCCCGCTAAAGCGGGATTCAAGTTCAAGGAAGGCGAAAATTTTAACCACCCCAGTACGATCTTCCGGACCTACGGGGCAGGCACGAATACATTGAGTATTTTGAGGAT
>JAUVVL010000002.1 GCA_030604635.1 Desulfobacteraceae bacterium | reverse complement strand
TTGTATATAAGCCCGAAAACCGTGGAATCCCATAAATACAATATCATGGAAAAACTGCATGCAGCATCAATAGTCGATCTTACCAAGATCGCTATCAGGAAAAACCTGATCAAGCTTTAGGGATTTTCCTGAACAGGCGCTTTCTACTAAAACCCCCTTTATCTGGTATGGACAGCCCAAGTACTAAACAACATATTGTTGTTTGAGCATGAAACAAAGTTCGGGTTTTGCCGCACCCGATTTTTCTCCCGCATCTTTTACTTTCCCTATTTCTTCTGTAATTTCGCCCAGTTAACCATCCCCAACCATTAGACTTCAAACCATTTCATCATTTTCCAGCAATTCCCCATAGAAAATCAGAATTCTCCCGATTTACAACAGTGAGCTGTTTCTGACATCCTTTAATCACAGACATCGTCAAATAGTTGAGTGGTTGAATTGTTGAGAAGAGAAAAGTATGTCAGAGAAATTGGGAAGTGATTTTCGGGATCTGAATGTGTATAAAGTATTTAGCATCAAGGAGCAAGGGATGAAAAAATACTTATCATCGACCATGAACCGGATATCCGGAAGGACCTTGAGACCATCTTAGCAAAAAAAGGCTATCAGGTAAGGACAGCCTCAGGGAGCGACGAGGCGATTGGTTTTTTAAAGTCCAAATCCTTTGCACTCGTTATCACTGAATTGAGAATGCCTAAACTGAAAGGACAGAAGTTCATACGGCAACTCAAGGAGTTGGATGAAGATTTGGAGATTATTGTTCTCACCGGTTCTTCCATCATTGATGATGCCATCCAGGCATTGAGGCAGAGGGAAACAGTTCACCGGAGGCAAAATATTTGGCAGGATAACAGGATAGACATGATATAAATCCAGTTAATCAAAACCATTTATCACCACATCACAAAAACTCATTACAGCGTAACTTCTCAAAAAGTTCTGGTGAATAATAATTACATGATAAAAGACTCGTTCGCTTATAATAAAATGTAAAATATCTGAAACTCGCATGACAATATACTATCAGATAAAAATGATGATTAAAATCAATTCTGCAAATCTTTCCACTAAATTTTTGTCTAACCTTGTTTGTCTAACCTTGATGGTCTCGTAAAAAGTCCTTTTTACATGGATTAAGGAATTGCGAATCATTTAAAGACATTATGAATGCGCAAAATTGAATAATTCAACAAGTTTTGACTTTTTACGAAGCCGTAAACCTTCATGTGCCCATGAAACGTGGGTACCAGAATGCATCGATTGGAGCTATGCAAATTTTGACTTCTATTATAAGTATAGAAGACCTCATAGCAGCTATCTTGGCACAGTTTTTGCTCTCTCTTCTATGTAACACTTTATTTTTACAAATATTCCAAAAACTTAGTAGTAAGAGTAAGCCCATCGGTTCTCCTGAGAAGACCGGTGGGTTTTTTTGTTTATGGGAGGTAATGGGCGATGAAAAAAATTATCATGTCAATCCTGTTTATCCTGTCAAAAAATAGATGAACTATTAAGGGAGCAAGAAAAAATGACTGCTGAGAAACATATATCGCCCGCAAGGAAGATGCTGGTGGTGGATGACGATTCTGATTTTCGTTGGGCAATAACCAATGTCCTTCAGGGAGCAGGATACATGGTGGCTCAGGCGCAAGATGGGGATGAAGCTCTGAGTTTGCTGGAGAAGAATATCCCTGACATGATTTTATTAGACTACCGGATGCCCGGGCAGAATGGCCAGCGCGTTGCCGAGGTTATGAGGCGACGTTTTCCAGCAATACCGATTATCATGATTTCGGCCTATGCAGATGTAAAGTCCGTGGTTAAGGCCATAAAGGTAGGCGTACACGACTATATTACAAAGCCGATAGATAACAGCGCCCTCCTCTTTACCATCCAACGGGCGTTTGAGAAGAAAAATCTTGTGCAAGAGATCGAACATTTAAGAAAGGTTATAAGTGAAAGGGACTCCCTTTATAAGCTTATGGGAAAAAGTGATCAGATCAAGAAGCTTGCCAATCTTGTGGAGAAGGTTGCCCCCACTTTATTTACAGTTTTAATAGAAGGAGAGAGCGGCACAGGCAAGGAGCTTGTGGCCCGTGCCATTCACGATATGAGTATGGTGAAAAAAGGACCGTTTGTGGCCGTCGACTGCGGTGCAATTCCGGAAACCCTGATTGAAAGTGAACTATTCGGTTATATGAAGGGAGCTTTTACCGGAGCTTACACTGACAAACCAGGGCAGTTTGAGTTGGCTAACAAAGGTACTCTGTTTTTAGATGAAATCGGCAATCTGCCATATCAGGCGCAGCAAAAAATTCTTCGAGCAATGCAGGAGCGTTGTATTCAAAGATTGGGATCAAAAAAAGCTAAATCCGTTCAGGTCCGAATTATTGCGGCTACAAATCAGCCTCTGGAAAAAGATATAGAGTCCGGAAAGTTCCGTCCCGACCTCTATTTCCGCTTAAAGGAATTTGCCGTGAAAGTCCCTGCACTCAGAGAAAGAAAAGAGGATATCTCCTATCTTGCTTATAGATTTATGAATGAAGTTCAGCAGGAACTCAAAAAAAAATGTCAGGGGATTTCTAAGGTGGCTCTTCAATCACTGGCCTCATATCCATGGCCCGGGAATGTTCGTGAATTGCGAAATGTTATACGCCAGGCCGTGCTTATCAGCGAGGAAAATGTTTCAATTAAACCAATTCACTTTATATTTAATTCTAATATCATACATTGCACTTCAGAAATAAAAGCCTCTATCCCTGACAATGATGCGGGAAAAACTCTCTCGGAGATAGTTAAGTCTATTTCCCAAACCGTGGAAAAAAAGATAATAACTCAGATGTTAAACGAAACAAAAGGGAATAAAACTGCGGCATCCCGCAGGCTCGGCATCGATTATAAAACTTTGCTTAGAAAGATTAAGAGGTATCAGATAAACAGTGGACAGTGGACAGTGGTCAGCGGTCAGTTGTTAGCAGCCAAAAAGTGATCCCTTCCCCCCAATGTTGTTGACTTAAGCTCATTTCGTTCCTGCCCGCAACGCTCTCGCCCGTCCGCCTCACTCCGCTTGGCAGGAAGGGCGGGCCTGAGCACAAGTGCTTGAATTTCGCATATCTGGGTATAGCGGGTGCGATGGCGGGCAGGTATAAACATTGAGGTGCTATCTCTAATCTGCCCAAAGGCATTGCGGGCAGGTCGAACAAGGAATAATGAATGTCGAATATCCCACTCGTGCCCTAATTTGGGCGGCAATGCCATACCGCCTGGCTACATGCTGTCCTTATAACATATACGCGTTTTTATATGTTTAGCTATGAATTCAAACAGATATGAAAAGAAGTGCTTTATTGGCATGATAAGTGCTTTATAACCATGTAAAACCACAAAGAGGGGAGGTGAATTTACATGGCAGTAGAAAAAGCAATAGCATCTTCAAGTTTGGTAGAGGTTGTCGATAGAATTCTCGACAAGGGCGTTGTGGTCGATGCATGGGTCAGGATTTCCCTGGTCGGCATTGAGCTTTTAGCTATTGAGGCCAGGATCGTCATAGCTGGCGTTGAGACTTTCTTGAAATACGCTGAGGCCGTTGGACTATTACCCGAGGCCGCTTAGTATCCGTTAATTAAGAAGGGGGATTGCCAGATATCCTTGGGATTGCTGAGGCGTTTTATAAAACCCCTCAGCAGACAATAGGGTAGGTAAATCTTTATCTTGAGCATATCTGAAATCTCCGATGGCATTTTTTTAAAAGCCGCAAATAAATCTGACAATACTCCCTTCAAAAATAGCATTCGCACAAAGTTGATTGTCCCGTAACAAGTCAAAAACACACGCTATCGTCATTCCCGCGAAGCTTGTCCTCGACCCGATCGGGGAGCGGGAATCCAGTTACGAGACCAACAAAGTTGCGGTTTGAAAATGCTATAAAGGGAATTGATAAAGTAATTGTCCGATTTGTTTGCGGTTTTTTTATGTTGAGGTGAAAAGATGGGGGCTGGAGAGGATTTAAAGGCATTGGCCAACAGTATCATAGATTCTTATGAAATGCGTGTGAAGACAGTAAACACATTGATGGATCAAGCATATCATTTCCTTAAAAGCTTTCAAACGGAGATCGAGAACATGATCGTCCGGCTGAGGGACAATCTTGCTAAAGCGGAAAGCCTGAGAAAAAAGGACTTTGATCGTATGATCAGTGATGTGGTAGAATGCCGCCGGCAGAGCGAGGAAGAGGCCAAACACAGCCTTAAGCTTTTCCAGGAACAGGAAAAAGAAATGATCAGCCGGCTCAGGAAGATCGTTCTAGGCGTGAGTAGCTCAACCCTGCAAGATATGGAGGCCATTAAAGAGGATATTTCAACACGACAAAAAGAGCGTGAGAAAAAAGTAATCAAGACACTCAAATGCTTCCAGATCGAGCTGGAGGAATTCAGGGCCGGGCTTAAAAAACTTCTATCAAAAGGAGAGGGGGTTAAAGTTAAAGACTTCAAGGTCATGCTCAATTCAATAAGGGCTCAGCAGAGCGATCGTGATGTTGAATTAACCAGAATGCTGGATGACTTTGACGTCGTCAGGGCCAGGGTCCAGGGCCAGTGGCAATCAGTGGCAAGGGTGAGTGGATAGACAATTGAAGATTGAAGATTGAAGAATTGAAGATTGAAGAATTGAAGATTGAAGATTGAAGAATTGAAGATTGAAGAATTGAAGATTGAAGGAATTGAAGATTGAAGGAATTCTGTCAGTTTTTTAAAAAAACAGAGCGACCCGCCCGCCTCGCCCGTCCGCCTCACTCCGCTTGGCAGGAGGGCGGGCCTGAGCACAAGCGCTTGAATTTCGCATATCTGGTTACGGCGAGTGCGATGGCGGGCAGGAGCGACTTCCACAAAGCGTCAATATTCAATCGACAATATTCAATCGAAACGCCAATCTGTGCGAGTAGTTCTTGTGCTCATAGCAGGTTCGCCATCATAAACTTTCAGGGCATCCTTGAGGGTATAGAGGTGTAAGATCACCCCTCTATAGGCAGGTGTGCATTCCCGGGCATGTCTTTAATAAGAGATTATTAATTTTAAGGAGGAAACGACATGGCAAATGCAGACGATTTGAGAGGATTGGCAGATGAAATGGCCAGCGCCTATAGGGACAGGAAGGATTTTGTGCAAGATCTGTTATCTGAATGCAAAACAGCAAATGAGGAGCGCAGGGCTGAGGTTGCTGATTTAATTTCTGAATTCAAAGCAGAGGGGCCTGAGCGAGCCAAGGAGGTTGCTGATTTAATTTCTGAATTCAAAGCAGAGGGGCCTGATCGAGCCAGGGAGGTTGCTGATTTAATTTCTGAATTCAAAGCAGAGGGGCCTGAGCGAGCCAGGGAGGTTGCTGATTTAATTTCTGAATTCAAAGCAGAGGGGCCTGAGCGAGCCAAGGAAGTTGCCGATTTAATATCTGAATTCAAGGCAGAGGGACCTGAGCGAGCCAGGGAGGTTGCCGACCTGATTTCTGAATTTGCGGCAGAGGGACCTGAGCGAGCCAAGGAAGTTGCCGATTTAATATCTGAATTCAAGGCAGAGGGACCTGAGCGAGCCAGGGAGGTTGCGGATCTGATTTCTGAATTTGCGGCAGAGGGACCTGAGCGAGCCAGGGAAGTTGCGGATCTGATTTCTGAATTCAAGGCAGAGGGACCTAGGCGAGCCAGGGAAGTTGCGGATTTAATTGCAGAATTCAAGACAGAGCATGCTCCTCGGAGGGAGTATATTGATGACCTCTTAAAGGAATTTAAACAAGAACGCGAAGAAACGGCCGTCGCCTGGAAGGAACTTTTAGCTACCATGCAGTCGGCCAGAGGACCGGCCAGGGTAAAAGCTGCCGAGGAGGTTGAACCGGCTGAGGAGGTCATCGAGGAACCGGCAGAGGAATCTGCCGAGGAGGTCATTGAGGAACCGGAAGAGGATCTCGCAGAGGAAGAAGAGCCTGAGGAGGAGGGCCTGGCTGATGGGGTCATAGGGATACTTGAAGACCATCCCGATGGTCTGAGGATGGTCGAGATGGCTGACATCCTGGGTATTGAAAGCTGGAGATCCCTGATTCCCGTTATGAGACAGCTCCTTGACGACGGAGAAGTAAGGAAGGAAGATTCAACCTATTTTATTGCCTGAATAGGCCCTAAAATCAGCACTTTTCGCTCATAACGGTAATCAAATAACGGAGGCAAATACAATGAGTATCGAAATATTACAAGGAGAAGAGGGGAGGGTCACTGCCACATGCGCCTTCTGTCAGGGAAAGGGGACCGACCCGTTTGAGCTTTTGTCCAAGCTCTCCACCTGCCAGGTCTGTGGCGGCCGGGGAGAAGTGACCATCCCGGAACCGGCCATCGAGTGTGTTTTCTGTGGCGGCACAGGTATTCACCGTGACCAGCGCCTGACCTGTATTGCCTGCGGCGGAAAAGGCATGGTAAACATAAAAGAGCCGTATGAGACCTGCCCCGACTGCGAGGGCAAGGGTATCAAATCAGGCGATTACCTCCCTTGCTCGAAATGCGGGGGTAAGGGGGTTGTGAGTAAGAAGTAGGCGGAATGCGATAGGCAGTCAGGTAGTTTTAATACACAGATTGCCCCAGTACGATCTTCCGGACCTACGGGGCAGGCGCAGATTACACAGATTTTCGTGTATATTCGACTGCCTATCGCTCACTTTTTTTCATGCCGCCTGCCGGATTTTAATTTTTAAAGGAGGAAAATATGGCGATAGATGAAATGACAACTGTGTTGGAACCGCGTCCCCTGCCCAACTTCGTAGAAACCCCGTTTGTAAAGGATATTACCGAGAGGGCTCTGGCCTATATTGCGGCCGGTTTTCCACTTCATTTGCGCGGGATTTCCGGAACAGGCAAGACCACCCTGGCCATGCATGTAGCCAGCAAGATCGGCCGGCCGGTGGTCATGATACACGGGGATGAGGAGTTCTCCACGTCCGACCTGGTTGGCGGCGAGCATGGTTATCGTATGCGCAAGGTGGTGGATAACTTCATCCATTCAGTACTTAAGACCGAGGAGAATCTGCAAAAAAAGTGGGTGGACAATCGTCTGACCGTAGCCTGCAAGTATGGGTTCACGCTCATTTACGATGAATTTACCCGTTCCAGGCCCGAGGCCAATAACGTACTTTTATCAGTGCTCCAGGAAAAAATGCTGGACCTGCCGGCGGCTCGTGAGGGGGATGAGAACTATCTGCGGGTTGACCCGGACTTTACGGCGCTTTTTACCAGCAACCCGGAGGAATATGCCGGCGTGCACCGCAGCCAGGATGCCCTCCGAGATCGAATGATCACCCTTGATCTCGATCATTTCGACGAAGAGACGGAGGTTCGTATCACCGAAACCAAATCAGGCCTTGCCAATGGTGATGCCTCCAGGATTGTTAAAATTGTCCGGGGACTGAGGGATTCCGATGTGTACGAATTTGCTCCCACCATAAGGGGCAGCGTTATGATTGCCAAGACTCTTAAGGTCCGAAGGGCTTTGGTCAACAAGAATGACGAAATTTTCAAACAAACCTGTATGGATATTTTGTCATCAGAGACCAGCCGCATCGGCAGCAAGTCCAACCAGGACAAAGTCAAAGAGGTTATTGGAGAATTGATTGATCAACACTGCTAATAAAATTGAATATTGTCGATTGAATATTGAATATTTGTGGAAATCGCTACGCTCCGTTTTTTTAATAAATTGGCAGAATTCCTTCAATCATCAATCGCCAAGCCGACTTCGCCAAAGTAGCTGCTGAATTAGCTACGACGGCTGAATTAGCTACGACGGCTGAATCGTCAATCTCAAAAGGGGGGTATACAAATGGCTTTAATGCGTGCTTTTGCAAGGGTAGATAAAGAAGGTAAAATTCCTATTCCCAAAAATATTCAAAGGAAAGCAGATTTAAAAGAAGGTCAGTTGGTTGAAATTAAACTGGCTGGTACGAATCGAGCCCAATTTATTACTATTAGCAAACGACAAAGTGCCAGATAATGAACAGTGGTCAGTGAACAGTACACACTGGTCATTAGCCATTGGTGAATGAGCTTTGCACAAAACAGTTTTTGTTATTATGCCCATGGTTCACTATATGAGACAAAGACCTGGCTTATTAATAGGCAAGAAACCTATAGCCCAATGACCAATGACTAAAAATAGGAGTAAGCAATGACGGAAGAAAAAAAGAAGAAGGAAAAACCTGAAGAAGAAAAAAAAGACGAGGGCATTGGAATTGATTTTGGTCTTGGCGGGCTCTTCAAGGGGCTGGGTAATCTGATCGATACAGCTACTAAGTTGGCTGAAAAGGGCGAAGAGCTTTCCAAAACAGGCGAGATCCGTTTCAGCGGCCTCGAAAAGATCAAGGGGCTCAAGGATCTGAAAGGCGTTTACGGGGTCAGGGTACGCACCATGGCCGACGGCAAGCCATCCATTCAGCCCTTTGGGAATATCAAAAAAACTCCCAAGGGTCCTGTGGTAGAGGAGATGCGCGAGCCTATCGTGGACGTGTTTGAAGAACCCGGGGAGATTAATATTATTGCAGAGATGCCGGGTATCGAGAAAAAGGACATCAGCCTTGAGATTAAAGGGGACATCCTGAATATTATTGCCGAGGGAGCAAGCAGAAAATATCAGAAAGAGGTCCTCCTCTCCCGCCCGGTCAAGACCGAGGATATGACCTGGTCATATAAAAACGGGATACTGGAGATTAAGATAAAGACAATTTAGGAATTTAGGAATTGAAGGATTTAGGGATTAGAACGTATAGGAAATTGTAGGGGCGAACCTTGTGTTCGCCCATTGCGGATTTAAAGAAAGGCGATTGATTTGTCGAATATTCAATCTTCATTGACCAGCAACCAGCAACGAGCAGCTAAATGAAAGCCCAAAAAAAGAACATAGAAAACAAAACCATTACCCTAAAAGTGGCAGAGGCTGGTTCCAAAGATGTAGGTCGCGGCATTGTCCGTTTTGACCCCGCCGATTTTAAAAAAATAGGGGTTGAAGTGGGAGATGTGGTGACCATCAAAGGGAAAAGGGAAACCGTGGCCAAGGTTTTGCCTGCCTATATGGAAGACCGGGGCAAGAGTTTGATTCGCCTGGATGGGATCACCCGCGAAAATGCCCGTGTCGGCCTTGACGAAAAAATTTCCGTCACAAAGTCTGATTTCATGCCGGCCCAAAAAATTGTTGTTGCCCCTTTAACCTTGATGCGTTCCTACGATGCCCGCTACATCGGAAGCCTCCTGGAGGGTTTGCCGCTATTAGTGGGTGACATGGTAAGAGCAAGACTTATCGGAACTCGAACCCAGGATTTTAAAGTTGTTTCCACCAAGCCCGCAGGCGTGGTGATAATCAACCCCAAGACTGTTATGAGGATTCAGGAGAAGAAGGGCGTTGGTGTGGCCATGGCCAGGATATCCTATGAAGATATCGGCGGGTTGGGCAAGGAAATCCGGCGGATTCGAGAGATGATCGAACTGCCGTTAAAATATCCCCAGGTCTTTGAAAGGCTCGGCATCGAGCCTCCCAAAGGAGTTCTTTTACACGGTCCCCCCGGATGCGGAAAGACCCTCATCGCCCGCGCTGTGGCCAATGAGACCGATGCACACTTTGGACATATTAGCGGCCCGGAGATCATGCACAAGTACTATGGCGAAAGCGAGGCCCATCTCAGAAGGATATTTGATGAGGCCTCTGTGCATGCTCCAAGCATTATATTTTTAGACGAGATTGACTCCGTTGCTCCCAAGCGGGAGGAGATGGGAGGCGAGAAACAACTGGAAAAGCGGGTGGTAGCCCAGCTTCTGGCATTGATGGACGGCCTTTCCTCCAGAGGTCAGGTGATCGTTATCGGCGCCACCAACATCCCCAATGTCCTTGATCCA
Source organism: Desulfobacteraceae bacterium (assembly GCA_030604635.1). Lineage (GTDB taxonomy): Bacteria > Desulfobacterota > Desulfobacteria > Desulfobacterales > UBA11574 > JAUVVL01. The sequence goes on along the minus strand of JAUVVL010000002.1, from coordinate 38,253 downwards.
GCCTTGAGAAGGCCGGGACGTTTCGATCGAGAGATAGAAATCAGCATACCCGACAAAAACGGCCGCCTTGAAATACTGGATGTCCACACACGGGGAATGCCTCTGGCCGAGGACGTGGATTTGGTGCGTATATCCGAGATTACTCATGGGTTTGTTGGTGCTGATCTGGAGGCCCTTTCCCGGGAAGCGGCGATGGTTACCCTGAGAGAACTCTTCCCCAGCATTGACTTCCAGATGGAAGAGATCCCTTACGAGACTTTGATGAAACTTCAGGTGACTATGGATGATTTCATGGAGGCCCTTAAGGAAGTTGAGCCTTCAGCCATCAGGGAAGTGTTCACAGAAATTCCGGATGTAAAGTGGAGCGATGTCGGCGGACTTTCCGAAATAAAAAGGGTGCTAAAGGAAACCATCGAATGGCCCCTGAAATACGATAAGTTGTTTGAACATGCCAAAACAAACCCTTCCAAAGGTATATTGCTATATGGTCCACCCGGAACAGGCAAGACATTACTTGCCAAGGCAGTTGCCTCTGAATCAGAGGTGAATTTTATTTCAATCAAAGGCCCGGAGATCCTCTCCAAGTGGGTTGGAGAAAGCGAAAAAGGCGTTCGTGAGGTTTTCAAGAAAGCCAAGCAGGCCTCTCCATGTATCATATTTTTCGATGAAATAGACAGTGTGGTTCCCAGGCGCGGTTCCGAAGCTGCATCCCATGTGGTCGATCGCGTCATCAGCCAATTTCTGACCGAGCTGGACGGAATCGAGGAACTCAAGGGGATTGTGGTTCTGGCGGCTACTAACAGACTGGATATTGTCGATTCGGCCTTGCTCAGGGCCGGCAGATTCGATTTCCTGCTGGAGCTTCCCATCCCGGATGAGGAGACAAGATTAGAGATATTTAAAGTCCATACCAGAGGGAAACCTTTGGCCAAGAACGTGGACCTTAAGGCACTGGCCGGTGCAACGGAGAGGCTTGTTGGAGCGGATATAGAATTAATTTGCAGGAAGGCCTCAATGACAGCCATAAGAGAATTTATTCAAAATGGAGGCCGGGATGAGTCCAAGCTTTTGGTTTCAGGAAAGCACTTTCAGGAAGCATTAAAGGAAGTACGGTGACCAGTGATCGGAGGTCGGATGTCAGAGATCAGAAGTCGGAGGTCAGAGATCAGAGGTCAGTAGTCAGAGGTCGGAGAGTGGTTAGTGGGTAGCAACCAGTAACAAGCAACGAGTAACGAGCAACCAGCTTCGGAGGATAAGAAATGGCCATAGAAGGAAGATACATTTATGGTTTTGTCAATAAAAGTGAACATGAAAATTTTGGCGCCATAGGTTTAGATCAGGGAGAAGTTTACACCTTTTCCTATCAGGATATCGCTGCTGTGGTTAGCGATTTGCCGCTCATACAATTTGATTCTCTACCCAAAGAAACTCTCCTCCGCAATTTGGCCGTTTATCAAGCTGTCATCGAAAAGGTGATGAAAAGTCATCACATTATACCGGTGAAATTCGGAACAATGGTTCAAGGACAGGAAGAGCTTAAGATAATCCTAAAAAAGGGCTATCGACGAATCAACACAAACCTCAAGGAAATGGAGAACAAAATAGAGCTCGATGTAGCGGCACTATGGAGCGACATGGAGACGGTTTTAAAGGAAATAGGAAGAGAAGAAGAGATTAAAAAACTTAAGGAAGAAGCGGCATCTAAACCGGCTGATCAACTATTTGAAATTAAAATAAACCTGGGGAAAATGGTCAAGGACACGTTGGATAAAAAGAGGGATAAATGCGTTTCAAACATATTGAATGTATTGAGAAAAGAAGCTGAAACTTACCGGACGCATGAAGTTATGGATGATTCTATGATAATGAACAGCGCTTTTTTAATAAAGAAAGATAATCAAAAAACCTTTGAGTTGAAAGTGGACCAACTGGACAAACGATTCAAAAACGCAATCAATTTTAGAATTATAGGCCCCCTTCCCCCATACAGTTTCAACACGCTGGAGATTAAAAAGGCGGAATTTGATGAGATCAACGAGGCCAGAAAAATGCTGGGGTTAGGGGAAGAAGCCGAGACTTTTGAAATGAGGGAAGCGTACAAGGAATTGAGCAAAAAGTTTCATCCCGATAAGTATCCGGGTGATCCGGAAGTTCATCAGAGGTTTGAGAAGATCAACAAGGCCTATCATATGCTCAGCGATTACTGCCGGGAGGACCGGTGTTCATTTAAGGAAGCGGATGTCAGGGGGTGGATAGATGTCAGGAGATCAGTGGTTAATTGAAGATTGAAGAGTGAAGACCAAGACAATTGAAGAGTGAAGATTGAAGATTGAAGACCGAAACAATTGAAGATTGCATATTGAAGAATAATGAGAAAATTACTCTATGTGCCGGTTATTCATGTAGAATCTGATTTAGGGGGCATCGCGCCTGCTATCGACAAAAGAAGTACACAGATATGCGGGAGAGAACGGTGGGAAAGACATAAACAGACTGTATCCACATTTTGGGATAATATTGAGGAATATTTCAAGAATTTAAATGCCGATAATTTGAAAATCTATCAGGATGGATTAATGGCAGATGGCGAGCTTGGTCAAAAGATTATCGAGGAAGGAGCACAAAAAGGTAGCAGAAATTACCGGATTGTCCTTGACCTGATCAGAAGAGGTGCTGAGATAAGAAAGACAGAAGATATAACGCTTCTTAAGGAAGAATACGATCGAATCCTCAAGCTTGCCCAGAGCAAATCGCTCTGGGAAAGGACTACGGCTTACATAGGATACAGATTTCACAGAGATAAACTTATGGACAAAAGGGACAGATTTATTGCCGACACTATAAATCAGACTCTTAAAGCGGAAGAAATGGGGGTTCTTTTCATAGGGGCTTATCATGATGTGCTTTCTCTACTTGCCGAAGATATTGAGGTTGAAGAGGTAAAAAAACGGGAAAAGATGAAGGCCTATTTTAAAATACTCATCTCCGGAGGTGATGAAGAAAAGTTCGATGAGCTGGGTGAATACCTGATGAATTGAAGATTGAAGATTGAAGAATGAAGATTGAAGGAATTCTATTAATTTTAATCCACAGATTACCCCAGTACGATCTTCCGGACCCACGGGGCAGGCGCAGATTACACAGATTTTCGTGAGTTATTCAATATTATTTCACAAAAGGAGGCAAAACAAAATGGCTTTAGGTATAAGAGAAGTAATAGAAAAGGCACGGTCAGAATTAAGTTTGCTTACCGCTTTAGAGGTTGGATCAACCTTGGGGGCGGCCAGAGATAGTGACGGGTGGCTGGTGAGTATAGAGGTCATTGAAAAGCATTCCCTTCCTGACGGTATGGATGTTCTGGCCACATACGAAACCAAGTTGGATCCCGACGGAAATATGCTGGAATTCAAGCGGGTCAGGATGCGCAAGCGAATCGATACGGAAGACGTAGAAGACTAAAACTTAAATGACAGGATGTACAAGATGATCAGGATATAAGACCTGCCTGCCGGGTAATAAATCCAGTTAATCCCTGGCCCAGACCTGGTTAAAAGAGCAGCGGCTATCGATATCCGGAATCTAATGATTAATAGCTAAACCTAAACAAAGTTTCTTACGTCGCGCCAGGGCGGGCCTGTCAAAAAAGTCCGTGGATTATTGTGGTAACGGGAGGAATGACTTTGGAATTTGAATATGTAACACCTTCGCATAACCTGAAAAAGGCGGAAAACCAGAGGGACGGCGAAGCGCGGTTTCATGACAGCGGTTTGCTCTGGGAGCCGGTTGACGTAAAAGAGATTGGTGAGCAGTACGATCCGGGCCTAATGGGTCAGCAGATCAGGGGGATACTCCGTAAAGAAACTTATCCGTGTGCGTTCTGCCAGGGCTCCGGCGAAAAGCCCAGGGGAAGTACGTGCCCTGTGTGCCGGGGCAAAGGTCTGGTTTCGGTTACCCCCCCTGCCATGATTTGCGTTTTTTGCAAGGGCCGGGGCGAGGAACGCCCCCGCACCAACATCACCTGCGTGGTCTGTCGAGGAAAGGGTGTGGTGCCGGTCAGAGAACCCCTGGAGCAGTGCCGCAGATGCAAAGGGCGGGCGGTAGATTCTCACAGCAAGCTCCCCTGCGTCGAGTGCAGGGGAAAAGGAGTGGTGACAGTAAAAGGAGGGGGAGTATGAAGAGTGCAGGTCTCAGAAAAACAGCCATAGACGAAATTGCTAAGGAAAAAGCACGAATGTTCGGGAAAAAGTATCCGGATAAATCTGCCATCGAAAGAGAATCCGAGGCTGTAAAGAGGGATTTTGAATATCAAAGGCTTCAATCGAAACCGGCGGCTGCAACTCCTGTAGGAGATACCACCTCAGCTATAGCTTTTCACGAGGTATCCTCCGAGGAATTTACAAAGAAGAGATCATCGCATTCAATGCTGGATTCATGGATGCCTCAGAAAAAAAAGGATAAAAAAGAAGCCAAACCAATTTCTATAAACACGGCCACCGTTGTGGCAATCAGAAAGAAGCTGATGGCCATGGAATGGCGCAGGGCCAGGGGAATAACTCGTCCCGATCCCCGGGTGGTTGCTCTGGAGAAAGAAGCAGCTACATGGAAGGAGACGCGAGAGGCCAGAAAGAGGCAAGAGGCAGAGGAGAAGCGAAGAATGGAGGAGCAAAAGGCCCAATTGCAGGCTTGCCTGCGCATTTTCAGCAAAAAATTGTACGAGGCCAGGCACAATGTAACCCCTGATATGGCTGCCGGGTTTTTTGAGGAGGCATTCGATGCTCTGGGTGAAGTGGTGGACCTGAAATGGGAGGGGGACGGATGCATGGCCGTGATCGAGCCCTGGGAGGAAAAAAAACGGCGGCGTAAGGAGCACCGCACAGAACCGAGTCTCTATGAGCTTCGTGTCGATCAGGAATTGAAGATCAGCTCTTACGAAAAAATAAAAGATGAAAAGAAGAAGCGGGCAGAACAGGTTAGGCACTTTCTCAAGCCTTTGATGAATGTTATCCGTGAAAAAGCCCCTCAGGTAGGCATTAAAGTGCTCGAAAAGGCCATCAGCGAGGCCGGCAGGGTTGTCAACCTCAACCAGGAGAACGGTGGGTGGAGGGCAATGGTGGAGCCCTGGGAAGAGATGCGCACGCGCAATATTGAGCGGGCAGGCAGGCCCCCAATTGTGATCTATGAACTCAAGTTTGACACCAACCTGCAGGTGCTTGGGTCAAGGAAGGTTATACATTAGAAAAGGGGACTAAAAATGAAAGGGAGCGAAGAACAAGTATTAAAGATCATAAGGGAACTTGGTTCATGCAGGACCGAAAGGATTGCCCGCAAGATGTCAATGTCGGCAGAGTATGCCGGCGAGGTTTGCGGAAATCTGCTTGAGGACGGGTACCTTTCCAAAATCGGCCCTGGGGAATATATGCTTAGCCCCAAGGGAGAACGAGCAGTCAATCGTACCTTAAGCCGCGGCCCTATTGCCGTGTTGAGGGGAGCGTAGAGGAGCATCCGGCAACGCATGGTCCTCTGCTCAAATAAGCAGGTGAAAAGAAACGCTTTTCCCCTGGAGGAAAGGAGGTGAAAAAGCATGAGGTATATGGATAAAGAAAGGGCTGAGTCTGCCCGCAGGGCAAAGGAAGATCTGAAGAAGGTAAAACACTATCAGGATATAAGCAGGAAGTATTCCAATGACCGCCTGGAAAAACTGACGAAATATCAGGCCTATGAAAAGGAGCGGACAGACAAACAGACGGAGATGTCCAAGAAGTTTGCGGCCGGGATGAACGAGATCAAGGCCAAGAGCGCGGCCAGGGCAAAGGAAGATCTGAAGAAGGTCAAAGATCTTCAGGCTGTAACTGAGAGCTATCGTCAAAAGCATCTCAAGATCCACGCTGAGTGGGAAAACAAGCTGGGAAATGAACTATAGTTAACCTTTTCCAGCAACACTAACCCCGGGTCCGGGGGCATTATTTCCCCGGACCTGTCCTCTGCTGCTCATTCGAGTAGTGGGGAGTAACCCATAATTATACACAACGTCGAGGGAATCAACATATGGCGCTTATCGTAGACGACATAGTTCTTGCTCCCATCAAGTTCCCGGTATGGGTTTCCAGAAAGCTGGCCGAATCCGCCGAGCAAGAGAAAACAGATGATTCCAGGATATACGAAGACTTGTTAGAGCTTCAGATGCGTTATGAGTTGGGAGAGATTGCCGACGAAGAGTTTGAGAAACAAGAGACCAGGCTGATGGAAAAGTTAGAGGAAATCAGGAAGTATAAGGAGGAGGATTAATCGTGGCAAAGAAGGGAAATAAACCAAAGAAAATGGATAAGGTCCACTTTCAAAAGGGCAGATTTCCGCTGGTTGGCAGTGTTATTGGCCTGGTTAGTGGAATTCCCCGGATAACCCTGCCACGGTTCTGGGGATTGATGCCTTCCTGGGGTTGGGGCAAAAGCATGAAGCGCAGGAAAACCCTCCGTCCGGTGGAAAAAGGACTGCTGGGTACGATCCTGAAAGCTCCGGTCACCGTTCCTCTGAGCCCGCTGACCGGGGTAGCGAAACTGGCCGGAAGGATGGGTGCTATTGCCGATGAGGAGATGGATCAGGAAGCCAGGCTCAAGGATGCTCTTCTGGAACTGCAAATGCGCCGGGAAATTGGGGAGATAACAGAGGAAGAGTATAAAGAAAAATCTGTGGAGCTGCAAAAAGAACTGGACAAACTGGTAGAAGAAGAAAAAAGGGAGGAGTGATTGCCATGACTGCAAGAGAAAAAGAGGTTTTTGAGGCTGTGAAAAAGCTTGGGGGCATTGCCCACCCCACAAAAATTGGAAAAGAGATGGGCATTTCAGCCGACTATGCTGAGCAGCTCTGTAGAGACATGGTCTGGAAGTGTGAGTTCGTTAAGCAAGGTTTAAAGTTCAAGATCAAGGCAGGATAAACATAAATTAGCTGAAAGATCAAAGCTCAAAGCGGAAAAGGAAAATTCTGGACTATCCGGAGAGGAGGTAATTTATGCCGACCGGCACCGAGATGGAGGCCTTAAAAGCGATTAAGAAAAGAGGAGGGGAGACCAATTTATTCGGAGTGGCCAGCGAGATAAGGTTGAGCAGTGATTACGCCAGAATCGTGTGCCGCTCCCTGGGCATGGCCGATTATCTGGACATATTCCGTTCGGGGAAGATAAGGCTTACCTCCAAGGGGTGGAAGGCCGTGGGCGGCAAAGACGTGGTACCGCCGGAAGGGGAGGAAGCCGCAGAAGATGGGTCTGCTGAAGCCAAAAAGAAAGAGCCCGAAACCCGGCATGAAAAGTATCAACGTTGGATGATATCGTGACCAAAGGGACTGCCCAGGGATAGATTCAAGTTATGGCTAAACAGATTAAATGCATATTGATTGATCCGCCTGTATTACCGGTTAATCTTTCAGGCGAGGAAGGCATCGCGGATGCCTACCGGCAGGACTCGGCTTATCCGCCGGTGGGGTTGGCCTATCTGGCGGCCGTCCTCAAACAAAGGGGTGTGGCAGTCAACATCATAGACGCCAAGTCGCTGATGTTGTCGCACGATGAAGTGATTAAGATGGTCAGCGCAGAAAAACTGGCGGAGGTGGTTGGTGTTACGGTTTTTACCACCCAGCTAAAAAGCGTCCTGAATCTATGCCAAAAAATCAAAGAATCACTTCCCTTTACCATGATAGTGGCGGGAGGTCCCCACATCCACTTTGAGCACGAGAGTATAATCCGGAAGCCATTTATTGATTTTTGCATCAGGGGTGAGGGCGAATATGCCCTGGCAGAACTCATAGAGGCTCTGGGCAACGGGTCTAATCTCAGGAAAATAAAAGGCCTGAGCTTCAAGGCAGACGGCAGCGTTGTGGTTAATTCCGACAGGCCACCCATTTCAGACCTGGACAGCCTGCCCTTTCCAGCGCGGGAACTTCTGCCGGTAAATATCTATAAAGCCATTATAGGTGACGGCGAGAAAAAGAGGTTTGCAGCAGTGACCGCCACCAGGGGTTGCGCATTTCGGTGCAGGTTTTGTTCCGTACCCCATCTTTGGCCCACGCAAAGAAGAAGGTCTGTGGAGAACGTGTTGGACGAATTGGAACAAATTTACAGTGTCCACAAAATCAGCAATATTCGTTTTACTGACGAAAATCTTTCACTAAACAAAAGATGGCTTACAGGGTTCTGCCGGGGAATGATTAACAGGGGGCTGTCCGATAAAGTGGCATGGTCTTGCGACAGCAGGGTGGATACCATTAGCGAAGATATTCTCATAGAGATGAAAAAAGCAAATTGCAGGGTGATTTTTTACGGCATAGAATTCGGAGACCAGTCGATCCTTGATTTCTCAGGCAAGGGGACCACTTTGCGTCAAATTCACCGGGCCGTCGAAATGACCAGGAAGGCCGGCATCTTCCCACACGGCAATTTTATGATCGGATACCCTGCGGAAGACCATAAAACCATTGGTCGAACTATCGAACTGGCCAGGACTCTAGATCTGGACCAGGCCAGTTTTTCAGTCGTCACCCCTTTTCCCGGCACGGACCTGTTTCATTATTGCCGGAAGCATGGAATGCTCAAAACCGATAACTGGGAGGAGTTCAATATGTTCAATCCACGGGGAGGGATTATAAAATTAAATCATCTGCCGGACGAAGAGCTGATGAATTTATACAGAGAGGCTCGCTATACTTTTCATTTTAAACACATTAAAGACGAATTCGAGCAGGAAATGGCTAATTATTAAGAAGAAAACCGAGTTTCAAGACTCGACCTAACAGCTCAACCGTGCGGCTAATTGAGAGCAAAGACAACTAATTCATGGTAGAGGAATTCCCATTTTTTTAGATTCAGCCACAGACCCACACAGACAGGCACAGACAAGATAATGAAAGTCTCTGTTCGTCCGTGTGTGTCTGTGGCTAAGAATTAATAATAACTTGTTGGTACAGGAATTTCCATTTTTACTTTTGGCTAATTTAGAGGGAGGAACTGGAATGGGAGACTGGCAGACAGCAAATAAATCGGGCACAGCAACAAATAGACTGAGATACAGGGAGGCTGGTTCAGGTCAGCAGGAAGGGCTCATATGGAGCCCTGTAAAGGCAGGGCCAGGCAGGGCCAGAGGTGGGCAAAGGCTGCCCGAAAAGACGATATTGAGGGGGGACTCGCAGGAATGCGGTTTTTGTTCAGGTACCGGAAGCCGGAAGGGAGCGATGGTCTGCCCTGTTTGTAAAGGCAAAGGAGAGGTTCATATCAAGACAGGAACAGCGATTGTCTGTGGTTTTTGCCGGGGTACTGGTGAAGACAAGGTGGGCAGCGATGTGACCTGTCTGGCCTGTAAGGGAGCCGGCGTAATAGCGGTGGAGGAGCCTATAGAACCGTGTCCTCAGTGCCGGGGCCGGGGTCGCGAATTAGATAACTCGAACCTTTACTGCAGTGGGTGCAAGGGCAGGGGGGTGGTCAACGTGAAACATGGTGCGAAAAAATTTTTTGGCCGTCCCAGCGGAACGGCCGGCGATATTGGAAGAGTGGTTTACGACATGAAAGAGGCCGGCAAGACCCAGATTGCAAGAAGACTGGGTTTGACTTCCGACTATGTGGCCTTTGTCTGCGAATCCATGATCAAAAAAGGCTATCTCGAAAAGGTGGCACGGGGTATTTATGTGCTTACGCCGGAATGTGAGACGCTTTTCGCCAAAGACGAAGCGGTTGAGCTTGAAAAAGTGACCTCCCAACAGGTGCTTTTGCTGGGCCTTGTGGAAGAAGGAGAATCGACCATCGCCGATCTTAGTGCCAGGTCTCGTATTCCTGTAGATCAGGTACAGAAGATTACCGGAGCAATGGCTAAGAAGGATTTTTTAGACATGCTGCTCAACGGAAGGATCCTGCTGGCTGGCAAAGGAAAGAAGGCATTGGAAAAGCATAAGGTCCAGTGATCAGTGGGCAGTGAACAGAGAGCAGGGTTCACCGCAGAGGCGCAGAGTTCGCAGAGAGACAATAAGTTTTCCTTTCTGTTGAGAGGACAGAAAGGAAAAAACTAATCCCTTCATGATATTGAAACAATTGAACCGTGATGCACATTAGCAAATTAGTGCGCCTGTTATGCGAGATGGTATAGTGCGAATTGTAAACAACGTAAAGGGGTAGTCAGCCAGATGTTCCTTTTTGTTTTCCCCCCTCTCAGGGGAAAACAAAAAAAGAAGTAACCTCTGCGTCCTCTGCGCCTTTGCGGTGAATAACGACCACTGACTAATGACTAATGACCAATTACAACGGAGTTAAAATGACTTTACTGCGAGGTTTTGGAGGAGTGGATGAGAATGGAATGGTTGCCCTGGGACGGAATTTCTTGATTCACCTTGGTTTGGAGCTGGATTCATTAGTCATATTGAATGTGATGCGGATAAAGGAGAGCAGCCGAAAACCATATTTAATCATACACAGGCCGGAGATAGAGCCCCAGCTTAGCCCTTACGAGGCAATCTTCTACCAGTGTCTATGCCGCATCGATGCCGAGAGACGGATGACCCTGGATGATCGGGTTATCGAAGAAAGCGAATTTGAACCCGGCGTGACGAATTGGTTGGAGTTCAAGATGGTCGGGCCAACCAATGCCCCATGGTTGGTTATTAAAAGCCGGGGCCAAAGGAGGTTGACTTCTTTGCAGGAGAGAATGGGCGTGCAGCCTAAAAGCGGCAAGAGCATAAGTGGAAAGGGCAAATGGAATAAGAAAAAATGGCAGGTTATGGAAATTGAATACTAAGGTGGGATAACATGAGCCAGAAGATAGGTGGTATCAAAAAGATAAAGACGGCCCAGAAATCCAAACTTCGTTCAAAACCAAGGGTTGAAGGTCAGGAATATCTGGAGCTTTACTTGATGACTAAAGAAAAGGAGCGGATGCTACGTTATCATGAGGTGATAAGTGAGACTATAGAAAATACCGAGGAAGATATCAAAGACCTCGATAAAGAGTTTGGAAAATTGCGAAGGAAGGTGGGTATAGCCGAACCCGATAGTCACTCTGACATCAAAGCTACAGGGACTGACAGCCCAAAACATAAGAAAAGAAAACCGGTAAAACCCATGAAAACGGTGGTCATTGATTATTGAAGATTGAAGATTGAACGCTGAATATTTATAGGGAGATAGTTTAGCTTCATAAGAAAGAGTTAAAGATATTATAAAAAAGGAGGGAACAAGTCATGCCAATTCACGCAATGTCAGAGGTAAAACCGATAATGATTCCCAAGGGCCAGCCTGGCTTTGTAGAAACACCCTATGTGGAGGGGGTAATCAGAAAGGCCACGAGATACGTTCAGATAGGTTATCCGGTTCACTTCAGCGGGCCGGCAGGTACAGGAAAGACAACGCTGGCCTTGTACATGGCGGCCCAGCTAGGACAGCCGGTAATATTGATCCACGGGGATGAAGAAATCGGCTCTTCGGATCTGGTTGGGGGACAGTACGGGTTCAGGAGAAAGAAGGTTGTCGACAATTATATCCAGTCGGTACTCAAGACAGAGGAGGATGTATCCTCCAGATGGGTGGACGATCGCCTGACCGTGGCCTGCAAATATGGATTTACCCTGATTTATGACGAATTTACCCGTTCCCGGCCGGAAGCAAACAATGTATTACTCTCGGTCTTAGAAGAAAAGATGCTGGACCTGCCGGCCGCCAGAGGGGAAGAAGGTCATCTCAGGGTGGACCCGAACTTTAGAGCTATATTTACCAGCAACCCTGAGGAATATGCCGGGGTTTACAAAGCCCAGGATGCCCTGAAAGACAGGATGATTACCGTAAAATTGGACCATTACGACCGGGAAACAGAGATTGCCATTGCGCAGGCCAAGGCGGCTGTCTCAGAACAGGATGCTCAGCGAATTGTAGATGTCGTTCGGGGCTTCAGAGAGATCTGTCAAAATGGGATGAGCCCAACGATCCGTGCCAGCATAATCATAGCAAAGGTAATCAAACTTTGTGGTGCAAGACCCATGGCCGATGATCAGGCCTTTGTAGAAACATGTCTGGATATTCTCGGTGCAGAGTCACAGAACGGTAGTGAAGGCCTTGAGCCCAAGGAGATCCAAGATAGCGTGATGGGCCTGATTAGCACCTATTGTAACTAACCGCTATGGTTCACGAGCACAACGAACCATGAAAGAAGTCAGTTGTCCGTTGTCCGTGGCAAAAAACCACTAACTAGTGTCTGAACGAAAACCTCATATTTTTCGGTCAGAAATTCGAAATCCGAAGCACGAAATACGAAACAATGACAAAAATACAAATGCTCCAAAAACAAAAACCACTGATTTCCAATTACTTGGTTTTGGTCATTTTCTAATTTGGTATTCGGATTTGTTTCGAGTTTCGGATTTCGATATTCGTATTTTGCCTGAATATGACTTTCCGTTCAGGCACTAACTATATCAGAAAGGGATAGTAAAAATGCCTAGCCCAAACGAATTAACAGTTTTGCGGACGGCTATGGAACTTGGTCCTATAACCAAACGGAAGATCAGCCGAAAAATGGAAATCACCACCGAGTATGCAGAGTATTTATTAAAGTCTCTTTACAGAAAAGATTGTTTGTCGATTGTTTCCCCGGGGAAGTTCGAGCTTACGACAAAGGGAGCGGATGCCCTGTTATTTCAACTCCATCATATGAAGGGTATCCTGGCGGCTCGGGCATATGGACACATTCGCATGATAGATAATGTAAATAGAAGAATAGGCGATTATGAGGACTATGTGAAGGGGAGAACGATAAAGAAATTTAGAAATGCCTAGACACGGATAAACCCAAAAAGTGCCTGAAGTTGCGGAGACCATATCCTTATGAAGGAAAAACAAGGACATTATATTTATTGCATTACTGCGATGAATGAAGAGCGGGATTTTCCAGTTAAAGGAATAGGTGACAGAGGAGACAGGGTCTATAGTATTTGCCATCAAAATATAGGGGCGGTTATCAGCGACTCACCTGTTGTGAAATATCCTGTTAGCAGGAAAAATACCGTTGCCCATCAGTTGGTGATGGAAGAGGTGATGAAAGAATATACGATTCTTCCGGTGAGGTTTTGCACTATTGCCGAGGATAAGGAAGGGATTTCCTCAAAGGATAGAATTAAAGATAAGATATTGAAAGAAAGATATGATGAGTTCAATGCCTTGCTTACAGAAATGGAGAATAAGGCAGAGCTTGGCCTCAAGGCCCTGTGGACGGATGTTGACCTGATATTCGAGGAGATTTTGGAGTCAAGCAGGGAAATCAGGATATTGAAAAAGAAGATTGCTTCCATGAAAGGAACGGAGGGGCATAATGAGAGAATAAGGTTGGGCGGGCTTGTTAAATCTGCCTTAGAAAGAAAAAAGGAAAAAGAGGCAAACAAGATATTGAATAGATTAAAGAAGTTTTTCGTTGACAATCGGATCAACGATACGTTTAGCGACAGGATGCTTTTGAACGCGGCATTTTTAGTAGATCAGGTTCAGGGTGAGAAGTTTGACTCCTGCGTGAATCAATTGGACGAAATCAATAATGGAAGAATAAAATTGAAGTACGTAGGGCCTATACCACCAGCCAATTTTGTTGAAATCGTGGTGAAATGGTGAAGGGATTGAATATTTAGGGATTTCGGATTAAGGAATTGAGGAATTTGGGGATTGAAGTTCGGTTATTGATTCCTCCCAATATTCAATAAAAAATATAGACCAATGACTAATAACTAACAACCAGCAACGAGCAACGAGCAACCAATAACCAAAACGGAGGTATCAATTATGGGTGGAGATCCAAAAGGCGCGTTTAAATGCCCAAGGTGTGGCACCACTACCTGGGGACATCTAGAGTTTTGTACAGAATGTGGCCAGTCACTCAACATGGAATGTCCTGAGTGCTTAGAAACGTGGCGCTATTATTATAAGGAGGACCGCAAATTCTGTCCCTCCTGTGGAACGAGGTTGGCTGGAATGAGAGAAACGGGTTGAGAGGGAGGTGCAAAATGGCCAGAAGAAGAGGTAAAACAACCAGTCCCGAAGAGCTCGAAAAGCTCATGGCAGACATGGTATCGGTTACGTGTGCCTTTTGTAATGGAACCGGCAGGGACCCATTTGGAGTACTTTCCCATTTATCAGCCTGTCAGGTATGTAAGGGCAAAGGGGAAGTGAGAATAAGGGGACCTGTTGTGAAATGTGCCTTTTGCAAAGGCAGCGGCGTACAACCTCATACCACTGACCGGCTTCACTGCACGGCCTGCAAGGGCAAAGGCTGGGTGACGGCCATTGAGACATCAGTAGAATGTCCCGATTGCAATGGTACCGGGCTTTATCTTGGTTCCTACAGGCAGCATTGTCTCAGATGTAATGGTCAGGGTATCGTTCGTCAAAGGTCAGCGCCGGAGAGGCCGGGGGTAAATTGATGGAAGACCAGGTTAAAGTGAAAGGAGAGACAATCATGAAGTATAAAATGGCAAATTTAACATCCAGGGAAAAAGAAATTTTGGGGGCCGTTAAAAAGTTGGGAGGTACTGCACACCCAACAGCCATTGGAAAGGAGATGGGCATCAGTGGCGATTATGCGGAACAACTGTGCAGGGATATGGTCTGGCAGGGTAGATTTGTTAAGAAGGGATTAAAGTATCAGGTCCGTGAAGGGTAAAAGTTCGGAGGGTGAATCTTGCTTTACCAGCCTGAAACGCATGAAGAACCAAAGGAATTGGGCAGGGTATGAAAAAGGAAAAAGACAAAGAAAACTCTGAAAAGGAGAAGGCAGGGGAAGATTCCGGCGGTGTAGCCGAAAGCGTCCTGGACAGCATGGGTGATCTTATACCGGGACTCGGCGGGCTTATAAAGGGATTGAAGAAGTCTGATGCATTTATGGAAAGACTTGATTCAATAGATGAGGAGATTGACCGGAAATTAAAAGAAACACCATTAAAAGGGGCAGATGCAGAAATATCCGGCGGATTGACAAGACATCGAAGCCGTCCTCCCAGTGGCATCCCCCCATCTGTTGCTCGCCGGGGTACAAGACCTAAAAAGCATTTTGATACTTTTACGGCAGGAGATGTCCCAATGGATAAAGGTGAAAGAGATGTCCCCGTTGATATATTTGAGGAAGAGAATAAGCTGCGTGTGATTGCTGAATTGCCCGGCGTTAATGAAAAGGATATCAGGCTTGATTTAAATGAAGACACATTGATCATATCGGCAAGCCGGGGAAATTTAAGCTATTACAAGAACGTTAAATTGCCTCACGGTTCTAAGAATATAATCAGGAAAATATATAACAACGGAATCCTGGAGGTTACCCTAACTTAGCCGCTGAGCTTCTTTTGACAGGATAACAGGATATAAGACCTGCCTGCCGGCAGGCAGGAAAATAAAGAAATCATGCCTGCCCGCCATCGCACTCGCCGTAACCAGATATGCGAAATTCAAGCGCTTGTGCTCAGGCGAGGCGGGTGGGTAAATTCTGTTATCCTGTCAAAAAAAATTAAAATTAAAAAAGGAGGCGACTCGTTTTTCAGATGAATAATGCCGAAAAACATTTTGGCAGGGGCAGGTTGCTCAGCATGCAAGGCCTGTACCTGGAAGCGATTGATGCGTACAAAAAAGCGTTGGAGATAGATCCCGGCCACTCCCAGGCCCGCACCAATCTCAAGTTCATAAGTTATTTTAGTGGAATCGGGATAGGCGAGGACCGGATAAAAAATGTGGCGAACCTTAAAAATTTTGGAAAAGGCGCTCGGCAGTTTCTCCAAAAGATTTCAAGAAGGAGGTCATAAGCAATGAAGTATTCTACAGGAAGGGGAACAATGGTGAGACATTCCACGGCCATGGAATGGGACGAATTTGAAAGGAAGATAAAAAAACGCTCAAGGTTGAAACATTCCACCGGTGAGAATGCAGCCATACGACATGCCTGCGGAATAGAGTTAGATCTGAAGGCAGAAGAAATGGACGATGCCATAGAGACAAAGAAACAAGAGATAAGGGAGAAAGAATTGCAGGAGAAGCAGAGACTCTCGAAAAGAAGTAAAGAAGCGGTTGATGATTTTGAAAAATCATTTAAGAAGGTGAGCTTTGATTATTGATGACCAGGGAATGAAGTGGTCAGTGGACTAATAAATATTGAATATTGAAAATTGAATATTGAAGGAATCCTCTCAATTATATAAAAAGATAGAGCGAAGCGATTCCACAAATCTTCAATATTCAATCGACAATCTTCAATCCTATTGCCAGCAACAAACAACGGACACTATCGTGTGATAGTAGAATAGGTGATAGCAATGCTGCCCAGCTTTTTAAGTAATGAGAATTTGAAACTTGTCATCTTTGGCGGTAAAGGAGGCACGGGAAAAACTACTTCTGCTGCGGCCTCGGCACTCTGCCTGGCCAAACTTAACCCGTCGAAAAAGATACTGCTTATCTCCAGTGACCCGGCCCATTCCGTGGGGGATAGCCTGGGGAGGCACATTGGCCCACACAAGGTGAGTGTTGACGGGATACCAAACCTTGAGGCCCTGGAAATTGAGCCTGTCCCGCTGCTTGAAGTTTTCAAGAAGAAGCATCAAAAGGAAATCAACGAGATCATCAAACGGGCCGGATTTTACGGGCAGATCAACGTCAAGGAATTCCTCTCTTTTTCTCTTCCGGGCATGGATGATATGATGATATTCTTACATGTTGCCGACAAATATAAATATACCTGGTATCAACCTCAGGAAGCGGATATCATCGTGCTGGACACTGCTCCCACCGGGCATACCCTCCGTCTCCTGGATATGCCCCAAATGATGGATGAGTGGATGGATGTGGTGGATCAGTCCCTCCTGAAATATAAGATCCATCCTCGTCTCTATAGGTCGGGGAGCAAGTATCACGAGGGGGATCGCGTGGATCAGATGGTGGAAAAGATGCGGGCAGACTTCAAGTCCGTCAAGGAAATGCTTACCCATCGAGAACAGACCGAGTTTGTGCCGGTGCTTATCCCCGAGGTAATGGCCATCGAAGAGACGGGAGATTTGCTCAGGGCTTTGAAAGATAAACAGATCCAGGTAAACAACATTGTAATCAACCGGGTAAGGGGGAGCAATGGGACCTGCCCGTTTTGTGCTTCCAAGATTGCGGATCAATCGGAATCTATAAGGGAGATTGAAAAGGCGTTTGAAGGTTACAACCTGATCAAGACGCCCCTTTTCCCTTATGAGGTTCAGGGGATAAGTAGCCTGGGAAAATATGCGGATGTTCTCATGGACAAAATTCAAACTATAGAGGTGGAGGCTAATACAAACGAGTCTGGTGTTTCTCAGGTACCCGCAACAAGTCGTCCCTCGATTGACCCGGATGTGAAATTTGTCATGTTCGGGGGCAAGGGCGGGGTGGGCAAGACCTCAATGGCTGCTGCCATGGCTGTCCATCTGGCCAAAACATATCCTGATCAAAAGGTGCTGATCTATTCGGTCGATCCTGCCCATTCTCTGGCGGACAGCTTTGCAATGGAAATAGGAGATAAGCTTACGCCGATACACCAAAATCTTCAATCTTCAATCTTCAATCTTCAATCCCCAATGCCCAATCTTTTTGCCATGGAGATCGATTCGGGGCATCTTCTCCATGATTTTATCGAAGATTACCGGGCAATTATCCGGGATGCCTTTGATACCTGGGAGAGCATGCGAGAGACTATCACGGAACTGCGTTTTGACCGCAATGTGATGGCCGTGTTTGCCCGTACCGTGCCGCCGGGCATGAACGAGGTCTTCGCGCTGGAAAAGATCACCGAATTTATTAATGAGAAGAAGTTTGACTGGTATATCCTGGACACCGCCCCCACCGGCCATCTCCTGGTTCTCCTTGAGTTTCCCAACCTGGTAAGAGACTGGTTGAGCCGTGCTTATCGCAGCCTGGTCAAGTACCAGGTCCAGATAGCCCTGACCAATCTGAAGGAACTGGGAAACAGGATTCTGAAATCAACCCAACTGGTCAATAAAATACATGACATGCTTACAAATCCGGAGGCCAGTCAACTGGTTACCGTGACCATCCCTGAGGCCATGGGCGTAGAAGAAACCACCCGGCTTATTGCATCGGTAAAGAGATTGGGTGTTCCGTGCAGCAATATATTCGTCAACATGGTCACACCTCCATCAGGTTGTGCTTTTTGTTCTTCCAAGAGGGGGGGTGAGCAGAGATATATTCAAAAGTTGTCCCAAAAGAATCCGGAATATAATATCGTCCAGGTCCCCCTTTTTCCAAATCAGATCGTAGGGGTGGAGGATCTGACAAGGTTGTCGGAGATGGTATACGGATAAGAGTTCACCGCAGGCAAAATATTTGACAAGATAACAGGATAGACATGATATAAATCCAGTTAATCAAAACTATTTATCACAACCTGAAGGAGGTAATATGGAATATAAAGACGTGACGGAAACAATTATCGGCTGTGCTTATCGTGTTTACAATAGAATGGGATTTGGTTTTCTTGAGAGTGTTTATGAGAAATGTATGCTTATAGAACTGCGTAAAGCAGGACTTAATGCAGAATCACAAAAAGCTATTACAGTCTATTATGAAAATGAAATTGTAGGTGAATTTGTATCTGATATTATAGTTAATGATACGATTATTTTGGAACTGAAGTCAGTAAGACGAATTATCAAAGCACATGAAGTACAAGTGGTTAATTGCCTTGTTGCTACAGGAAAACCTGTAGGCCTTATTCTTAATTTTGGGGAAAGGAAAGTTGAGGTTAAACGTAAAATCAAGGATTTAAAGTAACAAATCAACAGGATGAAAAAAACTATCATGTCAATCCTGTTTATCCTGTCTAAAAATAGCTGAACTATTACCGAGAGGGATACAGGTGCGATGAAGAAGACAGGGTACGGCCGTTTTAATCCTCAGACGCAATTGAGGTTAAGGAGCGGCCTGGAGATACACCGGGAGATGGAGATGCCTTCTGATATCGAAGGAGAAGATGTCATCATGTCCGGGCAGGCAAGTTATCAGGATGGCATGGTGACCAGGGCCAACTGGAAACCCGGTTACCTATATCTGACCAAAGAGCGCCTTATATTCCTGCAAGGGGCAAACAAGCTTTTTGAGATATCATTGAATTCTCTAAAAGACACGTCAATTGTACTAAGGGATTGGGTTCCCAAAAAGAAGGTGGAGCAACTGCAACTCATGCAACAGAGTGATAGCCTTAAAAGAGTATTTTTTCTTTTTGCCAGGAACCTTAAGGAATGGAAAAAAACTATCGAGACTTATGCTTAAGTTGAGCAATTTAGGTTATAAAAAGGAGGATAGAAAAGATGGTTAAGAGGCGAAGAAAAAAGTCCGCGGAAACGATCTTGCCTGAGATGGAGAAAATTCCCTGTGTATTTTGCAAGGGGAAGGGTAAAGACCCATTTAAACTCTTATCTCCTCTTTCAAACTGCCCGGTTTGCAACGGCCATAAGACCGTTTATGTCATAAAACCTTATGAGACCTGCCCCGCTTGTGAGGGCACCGGCGTTTATTACAGAAGCAAGCTCTTTTGCTGGAACTGCCATGGCAAAGGGGTAGTCCATGTAAGACCGGAAGAAGAGGCAGAAAAGGAAACAAAAGATTGATTTTGGGGAAGGAGAGGGAAATGGCGAACAAAAAGATAGAAGAATTGCAGGAAAAGATCAAAGCAAAAAAAGAGGAAATTTCCAAACTTGAAACAAAAAAGGAAGGAAGCAAACAGGAGTTGGAAGACCTGACTGAGGCTTTCACAGAAGCGGAATGGCAGGCAAAACTGAAAATTATCGACACAGAAATTGCTCCTCTCTTCAGAGAAGTAAAGCAAAAGGAGAGCGAAGTTAACCGGGGAATAAATCAATTTGTCGAAGAACTAATACCGAAAATTCAAGATATTAATAATACGTTCATGACCATAGAGAGCCTTAATGGAAAAATAAGAGATACTGAAACCAAACTCTCGCAGAATGGAAATAGAGTAAACTTGCAAAAGACCTTTAAGCTCAAATACGAAGAGATTGCTAATGAAATTGAAGTGGAAGAAAAAAACCCGAAGCACTTTGCCATTATAAAATATATTAATTCCAATCTTGCTCTGCAAGAAAAGATGGACAAATTGCTTTTCCAGACCCGCGACAACCTTTCTCCCTCTGCATTTCAGATCTATTCTTCCATTGCAGATCAGGGGAAACAGAAAACACTTCGAATCAGGGAAAGTGATCTTCTAAAGTCTCCTGGAATTTCTAAAACGAGAATTATCGAGGCCAGAGACGAATTGGCTCAATGCCTTGAGGAACTGAAAACTAATTCATTATTAACTTATGAAAAAAGGGGAGATTTTTACAGCATCCAGGTGGCCAGATAAGCAAGATCCGTCGCTTGCCCTGGCCCATATTCTTTACAAGTTTAGAGGCACGCAAGAACCTGGCCCTTTTAAAACAGAAAGGAGATGGCCATGTTTACTGAAAAGAAATGTGCTTACTGTAATGGCGAGGGATTGGATCCTTTCGGGATTCTGTCTCCACTATCTAAATGTCAGGTATGCGGAGGAAAGGGGATGATAAAGGCTTCTGAGCCCGCATTCGATTGTCCCTTTTGTGAAGGAACTGGTGAACATCCTGGCCAGAGGATTACATGTACTACATGTGCGGGAAAGGGTTTCGTCACCGTCAAAGAGCCCTCCATAGAATGTGCCTATTGTGAGGGAGCTGGCCGGCATTATGGTCAGGAATGGCTTTCATGCAGTGTATGTGGAGGAAAAGGCAGGGTTACGGTCCCGGGATCCAGAGAGACTTGCAAGGATTGTGATGGAAGTGGAAAGGCCCGAATAAACTCCATTTTGCCCTGTGTTACATGCGGAGGAAAAGGGGTTACCAGAGTCGCTCGGAAATAGTTCAATCTCCATCCGAAAACCTCCTGCGGAGTCCCCTTAAAGGGCCACGTATTAGGAGGTATTAAATAGAAGCATGGTAGGACTGAATTAAAAGTCCTAAGGATAGTA
Organism: Desulfobacteraceae bacterium; assembly: GCA_030604635.1. Classification (GTDB taxonomy): domain Bacteria; phylum Desulfobacterota; class Desulfobacteria; order Desulfobacterales; family UBA11574; genus JAUVVL01. The sequence goes on along the minus strand of JAUVVL010000002.1, from coordinate 17,230 downwards.
GAGGAAATTATAAAACCCATAAAGTATGAGGGATAGGCAAAATGGCATGGGTGGTAGGAAGTGAGCAGTATGCGCTGCAGATAATTCAGGAGTTAGAAAAGGCGGGGCCAGATGAGATAGGCGAAGAAATGGGTTTCTCGGCCGGGTATTCAGCCACCCTCTGCAAATCCCTATGGAGGGGTGGCTATATAAGGGGAACAACTTTAACGGGATATGAAATCACCTTAAAAGGTGAAGAATTCTTAGCAAATATGGGAAAGTCGAGGAAGTAGGAAAATAGGTGGAGGCTACTTAATGTGACTCATTATGAAAAAACAATTCTAAGCCTAATCCTTGATGAAGGCTTATATATTACTATATCCAAATTAGCTCGTAAAATGGGCGCAGAAATTGACAGTTTAAAGAATGTGCTAGAGCAATTAGGCAGGAAGGGGTTTGTTCTTGTATTTGCAGCCGGCAAAGGTGGATACAGATCAGGAAAAGTTGAACTTACACATACAGGGCAAAGAGAATTAGGCAAAACAGGACGGTTATCTTCCGAGGGGAAGTATTCGGAATCACCGGATGAAAAATACAGGAGATGGATTCATTCATGATGCCTTCATATTGAGATTGGTGGTCTTTGAAAGGAGCTAAAAATGCAGGAAAGAATTGAGGCATTAAGTAAGGACAAAAGGTGGCGGGAAAGATTTATAAAGTGTGGCAAAGACCATCCAGGATCCAAATCCAGGTCTTCCTATAGCCCTAAGCGACTGAAGGCCTATACTCCTGTGCCGCTCAAGCCATATAAGCCGGCACCATTGAAGGCATATACTCCTGTGCCAGTTAAGCCGTACAAACCAGCGCCATTAAAGGACTACAGTCCAGTACCGGTTAAGCCATACGAACCAGCACCGTTGAAGCCGTACACACCAGTTGTTAAACCATACAAACCAGTGCAATTGAAGGACTATGCCCCGGTTCCACTCAAGTCCTACACCCCAGCTCCGCTCAAGCCATATAAGCCGGCACCATTGAAGGCATATACTCCTGTGCCAATTAAGCCGTACAAGCCAGCGCCATTAAAGGACTACAGCCCAGTTCCGCTTAAGGACTACAGTCCAGCACCACTCAAGCCATACACTCCTGTGCCTATTAAGCCGTACAAACCAGCGCCGTTAAAGGACTACAGTCCGGTTCCGCTTAAGGACTACAGTCCAGTTCCGCTTAAGGACTACAGTCCAGCACCACTCAAGCCATACACTCCTGTGCCAATTAAGCCCTATACTCCGGCTCCGCTTAAGCCACATAAAAGCAAGTCCACAAAACCCCCACCGGGACCGACAAGCAAAGAAAAATGTCCATATTGTGATGGAGATATAGTACTCAAAACTGATGGAAGGGTTATGGAATGTAAACATTGCAGGAATAAAGTACAATATGTTCCGGATTAGAAGCCAAAACAGCACCAGGAATAGACGAAGGCTGTAGAGGTCGTTAAACATTTACAATGCTGAAATCAGGTCAAAGGGGAAGAGATGACTGGAAAGGATCAAGGGGTGAAATGTGTTTTGGTCGACCCGCCTGATCGGGTTTCAGACATGGCAAAAAGCCATGGGGCCACTAATGCAACTAAAATGCACGAAGTATATCCCCCTCTTGGTCTTGCATATATTGCCGCAACGTTGTTGGAAAATAGCATAGATGTTAGCTTGATCGAAGCCAGGACAAGAAGCCTTTCCCATGATGAAGTCATAAAAAAGATTGAAAAAGAGGCTCCTCAATTCGTTGGCATAACAGCTATTACAGCGCGCATAAACAGCGCTCTTTATCTTGCAGAAAAGGTAAAGAAAATCAGTCCGGATATAAAAGTAATTCTGGGAGGGCCTCATATACATTTTGAGCATAAAACTGTTATTAATAATGATTCGGTGGATTTTTGCGTTAGGGGTGAAGGTGAGATAACCAGCCTGGATTTGATAAATTGTCTAACAAAGGGAGGCGATCTTACCGCAATTAAAGGTATAACCTTCAAACGTGATAATGATATAATCGTTAATCCGGATCGGCCCTTTGTTAAGAGCCTTGACACATTCGCTTTTCCTGCCCGTAATTTACTACACAATCCCGCCTACCGCGGGTTATGGACTGAAGGCCAAACATTCAGCCCTGTCTTATCAACAAGAGGATGCCCCTATCATTGTGCATTCTGCGCTGCTCCTCGTATATGGGGAAGAAAACACAGAAGGCGATCCGTGGAGAATGTTCTGGATGAACTGGAGCAGATTTATAAAGAGTTTGGCGTAAGATATATCAGATTCCTTGATGACCTTCTCATTGTAAACAAAAAGTGGACCATTGACCTGTGCCGGGGTATGGCAGAGAGAGGTCTTGATGATCTTGCCTGGGCCTGCGATGGGAGGGTAAGTTTGGTGTCAGAGGAGCTACTTGAAGAGATGAAAAAGGCCAACTGTATTGTAATTTTCTATGGTATTGAATTCGGAAACCAGAGGATACTTGACCTCTGCAACAAAGGTTTCACCATCGATCAGGTGCGGGAAACTGTAAAGATAACTTCAAAAACGGGCATATCTTCTTATGGATATTTCATGATGGGCTACCCTACAGAGACTGTTGAAACAGTTGAGGATACAATAAACCTTGCCAAGGATCTGGCACTAAATCACGGTCTGGACAGCGCAGGATTTTCAATAGTAACCCCTTTCCCCGGAACCCCATTATACGAATACTGTGAGATGAATGACATGTTAGTAACTTCCGATTGGAGTCAATACTCATATCAACTTGAAAGAGGTGTTATAGAATTAGAAAATATCACCTATGCAGAGCTCAATGACCTATATGAAAGAGCCATTAACGAGTTTCAGTTTAAAGAAGCGCTCTACCAGTTTGCTTGACGAGGTGCTGTGATGGCTAAATATGGGCTGGACAAAATAGGCTGGAGCCATTCCATGAAAATGGGATACAGGTGTGCTTCGAAAGGAGATTATGCAGGTTCAATCGAGCATTACCGGCAAGCCTTAGATGGGGGCTCAGATAACGCCGCTCTTATTTGCAATAATTTAGCAGATTCATATATGAACACCGGTCACCTTGACCTGGCTATGGAGCGGGCGAAAAAAGCGATCAGTAAAGCGCAGGACAAAACACTTCCCTATGTAACTCTCGGTGAGATCCACCAGGCCGGAGGAGAGCACGAAAAGGCGGTGGAATGTATACACCGGGCACGGGAAATATTTGAAGAATTGATGCCTGAAATGAAGGATGCTCTTTTTGATACAATTGAAGAGGTTATAAAAAAGCTTCCTACCAGGGAAAAGTTCGAACTGGCAAGCAAAGATTGGGTCAGGATCATGTACTTAGTCAAGTATATTGGGGCTACTTATCAGATGGAGAGGGATTTGATTAAAAGGCACGGAGGAACCTGGAAAGGCCTTTTAAAGGCAAAGAAATTGGCCCTCGATTCAATCGGGGCAAAATATCTGTCATCAAAGGAGAAATTGGGCATTAAAGGAAATGATGCCGCTGCCATGGCTAACACTTATGGAGCAATGTCTGCCATTATAGGGAGTCCAAAGGTTAAGGTTGTAGATAAAGGTGACGTAGAATCAACTATTAGGGTGAACGCCTGCTGGCAGTATTCGGTGATTAAGAGTATGGGGCTGGATCAGGAGCCTGGATGGGTAGGCTGCTCTTTTTATTGCATCGAGTATATCAATAACGTAGCACGGGCAATTAATCCAGGAGCCCGTTTTGAATTTGATTCAACTCTTCCCGATGGGAATGACTATTGTGAAGGAATTTTCAGGATAGGATAATAGGACTGAAGGAGGATAATAATGACTATAGAACCATCTCGAAATGGTGGTGGCGGTTTAGCTGACGTAATAGACAGGATACTGGACAAGGGACTTGTGATTAACGCAGACATTACTGTATCTGTGGCCGGAGTCGAACTGCTGGGCATCAAGATCAGGGCTGCCCTGTCATCCTTTGAGACAGCAGCCAAATACGGTTTGGAATTTCCTTCAGGAACCAATTATGAGACAGCAGCCTGGAAAGATGCTCTGATCGCCAAGGAAAACTGTCCTCAATGTGATAAGAGGGTTCCCGTGGAGGATCTTATAACCACCGGCTGCCACTGGTGCGGGTGGATCAGTGCCAAGGCAAAGGCTCAAGAAGTTGTCAGTGGTCATTAGTCAGTGGTCACTGGTCATTGGTCATTTCCGCCAGGGCGGGCATGGGATGCATGATGTAAAGCTGAAAAAGGAAAGGTGAAAGCAGGAGATATGGTTTTTGGCCCTATTGTACAAAAAGTTTTAAACGAAGTCAAAGACGAAGCGGAAAGAAAAGATGGAAGCCCTTATTGGGTGATGTGTCCTGCTTGCGGGAGGCGAGTAGTCAAAAAGGAGTTGATGAACAAGGGCTGCTATTTATGCGGTTGGCAGGGAACAGAAGAAGATCTGGAGCAGGCAGGGACTCAATCCGTGCATCATCAGCAAGGACAGGTGGGTAGTCACGGCACAAAGGGAAATACCGGTTTATATAGAATACATTGCCCTCATTGTGGAAGGCAAGTAATAAGAGATGAATTCGATAATAGCGGTTGCTTCAGTTGTGGATATAAAGCATCAGGCCGTATATATACAACGACCAATGGACACTTTAGAAAATGCCAATAGATATTGACGAGAAAAATCTTAAACACGGGGTCCTGGGATTAGTTATAGCCCTGGTGGAGATCATCAAGGAGGCCCTCAGGCTTCAGGCTCTAAAAAGAATGGAAGGGGGAAGTCTTACCGAAGAAGAGATTGACAGGTTGGGGCGAGCCCTGATGGATCTGGACACAGCGATCGAGGAGATAAAGAAAGAACAGGGAATAAGTGAGTCGGTTAAATCTGTAAGAGACGGTCTGGATAATATCGTAGATGAGCTGTTAGACAAAATGATTAATCCTGAAAGGTGGGATGGATAATTGAAGATTGAAGATTGAAGATTGAAGATTTGAGGAATAAATATTTAGATAATGCCTAATGATCACTGAACCTGAACCCCAATCTAATAATCAATAATCAATTGTTAATTATTAATTGTTACCCATTGATTATTAAGCATTATTTATTCAACCATGAACCTCTGAACCTCTGAACCTTGAACCTATGAACGGTAGATATCTTTACTGCATTGTAAAGGGCAACGAAAGCGTTAATCTGGGCAGGATCGGCATAGAAGGCAATAGTGTCTATACAGTTCCTTACAAAGATTTAAGTGCTGTAGTCCATAATTGTCATGCTGAGCTGTACCAGTCGGAAAATGAAGAAATATTAAAGGGCTGGGTAAGCACACATCAAAAGGTGGTTGATATTGCCTGGGAAAAATTTGGCACCGTGCTTCCTTTTGGTTTTGATACCATCATTCTGGGTGACGGGCTTACCAGCCCTGAAGAGAATATGAAGAATTGCTTAAAGCGGGACTATGACAGTTTTAAAACAAAAATTGAAAAGGTTGGCAATAAGGCTGAATATGGAGTTCAGATCTTCTGGGATTCGGAAGTAATGGCTCAGAACCTTGCCGAAGAAAGTGTTGAAATCAAAAAGTTAAACGAAGAAATCAAATCAAAGCCAAGAGGACTGGCCTATATGTACAGGCAAAAACTGGAGGGAATCTTAAAAAAAGAGATGGAAGATAAGGCAGACCAATACTTTAATGAGTTCTATGCGAAAATCAAGCCCTATGTGGATGATCTCCGCGTGGAAAAGACCAAAAAAACAGAAGACACAGATAAACAGATGTTCATGAATCTATCTTGTTTGCTTACTAAGGATGGAAGTAAAGAACTAGGAACTGAGCTGGAAAAAATAGATGCTATGGATGGATTTTCCGTCCGCTACACCGGACCCTGGCCTCCTTATAGTTTTGTGTAACAGTGGTCACTGGTCATTAGTCATTGGTCATTAGTCATTGGTCATTAGTCATCGGTAACGGAAGGCATGAGGAGGAGACCATGAATTTGGAGGATCTGAAAGTCTATCAAATGGCAATGACCCTCGGCGAAAAAGTTTGGGGTATTGTAACTCAGTGGAATTATTTCGCTAAGGACACAATAGGCAAGCAGTTAGTTCGATCTGCAGATTCTGTGGCTGCAAATTTAAGTGAGGGGTTTGGTCGTTTCTCATATAAAGAAAATAAACAGTTTTGTTATTATGCTCGCGGTTCATTGTATGAGACCAAAACTTGGCTCACTAAAGGGAAAAACAGGAAATTGATAAGAAATAATGAATTTGATTCGTTGAATCAGGATATTGAGACGATAGGAAAGATGTTGAATGCATACATTAGATCCATAGGAAAGCAACCAATGACAAATGACCAGTGACAAATGACAAATGACTAATTATGGAACCACAACGCAGCACTAACGCAACTCTGGTAGATCTTCTTGACCGGGTCCTGGACAAGGGCCTGGTGATCCATGCCGATATTATCGTCTCGGTTGCGGGCATTCCTTTGATCGGGGTTAACCTGCGCGCGGCCCTGGCCGGCATGGAGACCATGCTGAAATATGGGATTATGCAGTCCTGGGATGAGCGTATACGGGCCTGGGAACGGGAACACAGGAGCAAGAAAAAAAGCTCTTTGGCCCAGGGAGAAAAGATCGTTCTCAAGATGTTAGGGGCATACTACTCAAGTGAGGGGATATATACTGCCTGGAGATACGGTTACTTTTTTCTTAGCGGCGAGAGGCTGTTTCTCTATCATGAAGATTTTGGGAAGGTTTTATTTGAGACTCCCCTGGTAAAGATACGGGGTCTGGTGACCAAGAAAGGGGAACATTTTACTGAAAAAAAGGAGAGGGACGAGTTATCTCTGCTTCTGGGAGATAATAAGGTCGCAAGGCTGAGTGCTTTAGATGTGTCTCAATTGAAAAAGGCCATAGAGAAAAGGATGAATGAACTGGGCCTTGTCCCTGAAGAAGATCCTGCGCTTCCTGTTTTTGAAGAGAGTGCGGCGAAGTTCTTAACCACTGGAGAGCAGGTCATTTGCAGTGGAAAGATGTGGTATCTGATGGAGACCGAGGGTATTATAGACAATACATGGAGACCCGGTCACCTGTATCTTACCGATAAAAGAATTTGTTGGTGGTATGACTTTGAGCAAAAAGTTGCCTTTGAAATTCCCATCGGAGAACTCGTTGCTTGTGCAATGGAAAACAGAAACTTAAGTGACGTCCTAAAGAAAAAAAGGGTGCTGGATATTATCTATGCCGGTAGCGGTACAAGGAGATTAGTTTCTTTTTCGGGTGATTCCCTGGAAGAGTGGGATCAGATATTCAGGCGAATCATAACCGATCGGGGGGCAGTGCCTGCCCGCAACGCTCTCGCCCGCCCGGCATTCGCCTGAGGCGAAGCCAATGGCGGACGGGCTTGCGAGGCGGGGGGGTACTGAACAGGGGTTAGTGGCTGGTTAGTGGTCATTAGTCATTGGTCATTAGTCATTGGTTATTGGTTATTGAGAAGTGAGGAGTTGATTATGCAAATCGAAGATCTCCAAGTTTATCAACTCGCAATGGAACTTGGTGAGAAAGTTTGGAAAATTGTAATTCAATGGAATTATTTCGCTAAGGACACAATAGGCAAGCAGTTAGTTAGATCCGCCGATTCAGTGGCAGCAAATTTAAGTGAGGGTTTTGGTCGTTTCTCTTATAAGGAAAACAAACAGTTCTGTTATTATGCACGGGGTTCACTGTATGAGACAAGAACTTGGCTTGCTAAGGGAAATAACAGGAAATTGCTAAATGATGATGAGTTCAATTCACTGAATGAAGACATAGAAGCGATCGGTAAAAAGCTGAACGCCTATATTAAATCTATAGGCAAGAAACCGATAGTCCAATGACTAATGACCAGTGACCAATGACCAAAATGTTCGACGAAGGAGAACAGGAGAACATGAGAACTGGAGGAAGAACATGTCAAACTCAGTTGGCAAGCATTCTTATGGAGAATTTGGTGATAGAAAGGAAGAGCTGGTTCGTTCCGAAAGGCTTGCCTTCACCGGCAGGATAGCCGCCAGTATAGCCCATGAGATAAGAAATCCTCTCGGTAACGTATCTATGTCTGTCCAGCAGCTTAAGAAGGGTTGTGCTCCAGACAGCCCCTGGGTCAAACATATTGAGGTTATTACCAGAAATACGGAAAGGATTAATTTTCTAATTACCGAACTCCTTAACTGTGCCAGGCCGCCGAAACTGAATATTAAGCCTCATGATATTCATGAAGTCCTGGAAAGTGTTTTAGATTCTGTTAGAACCAAAATTGTTTCACAACACGTGAAAGTACACAAAAAGTTAAATGCTGAATTATCAATAATAAACGTCGATAATGAACAGATCAAGCGTGTTTTTTCAAACGTGATGATCAATGCGGTTGAGTCTATGCCTGAAAAAGGCGAAATGACTATTGTTACTGAGAATGATAGAGACAATTTTATCCTAAAGATTAAAGATACAGGGGGGGGTATTCCGGAAGAAGATATTATCAGGATATTTGATCCATTTTTTAGCACAAAATCATCGGGGGTAGGTTTGGGGCTATCTATATGCTACGGAATCGTTGTTAGTCATGATGGGACCATAGCAGTAGAAAGCAAGCCCTACTACGGCACTATTTTTACAATCTCTTTGCCTATAAAATAGACCTGCAAATTGAAGATTGAAGGAATTCCGTCAATTTTTTTAAAAAACAGAGCGACCTGCCTGTGCGTGTCCGCACGCAGACAGGAGCGATTTCCACAAACCCGCCTGCCGTCCGTCGGGCAGGTATTCAATATTCAATCTTCAATATACGATCTGTATTTAAGGGGGTATAAGAGGAAAGCTCATGAAAACAATAAAATACGATGTCATAAGAGGTGCGGATATATACAGGGCAATTCATCAGTCCAGGTTAGAGAGTTGGATTCTTAAGGGAATAATAAAACATGATGAGGCGCTTGTACGGCGAAGCGGTCTCTCTGGTTGGCGTAAACCTGAAGAGCTTGAAGAGCTGAGGCATTATTTTAAACAAAAGGACGAAGAGGATTTAAAAAGAAACAAACAAGAAATAAAGCCGATTTCGTTTCCAAAAAAGCGGATAAAAAATATTTTGATAATAGACGACGAAGAGGATTTGTGTTGGCTTTTATCTAATATTTTAAGCGCCAAAGGGTATAATGTAATTGTTGCCAATACCATAAGTGAAGGCACTGACTGTCTAAAGAAATCACCCGATCTGGTATTTTTAGATTTAAAACTGCCTGATGGTGATGGAATGGATCTCCTTTCTAAAATCAAAAAAATGAACTCAGAGACATTGGTAGCCATCATTTCTGCATATGGCAGTGCTGAAAGAATGGAAGAAGCAACGGCCAAAGGGGTCTGCAGCTTCATCGATAAACCATTTGCCGAGGAAAATATATTAAAGCTTCTATCAGAGTTTTCAAATGAGTCCTAGGACAGTGGTCAGTGGTCATCGGCAGTCAACACCAATGACTAATGACCAAAATGTTCGACGAAGGAGAACATGACTAAAGCAATCGGCATAGATCTTGGCACTACTTACTCGGTGGCAGCCATTATAGAAGATGGGCAGGCCAAAGTGATTAAAAACGCTGAAGGGGAAAATCTGACGCCCTCTGTTTTTGCGGAAACAGCCCAGGGGCATAAACTGGTCGGCTCGGTAGCCAAAAGCCAGGCCGCAGCCAATACCGAAAAGACGGTCATGTCCATTAAGAGGCATATTGGCAGCGACTACAGAGTCTCTCTTAATGGCAGGAGCTATTCCCCCCAGGAGATATCCTCCTTTATTTTGCGCAAGATAAAATCAGACGCTGAGAACTATCTTGGAGAAGAGGTGAAAAAGGCCGTTATCACGGTTCCTGCCTATTTCAATGACGGTCAGCGCCAGGCCACCAAAGATGCCGGCAGGATAGCCGGCCTTGATGTGATAAGGATAATCAACGAGCCTACGGCGGCCTCCCTGGCTTATGGGCTGGATCGTGAAGATATTCAAACGATCCTGGTCTGGGACCTGGGCGGAGGGACGTTTGACGTGTCCATCCTGGAGCTGGGAGACGGTTTTTTTCATGTCAAAGCTGTCAGCGGCAACACCCGGCTTGGCGGCGATGACTGGGACCAAAGGCTGCTTGATTACTTTGCTGAAAAATTTTTAAATGAACATGGGGTTGATATAAGATCAGACAAATACGCACTACAGCGTTTGAAAGAGGCCTGTGAAAAGGCCAAAAGGGAGCTTTCCTGCCAACCCGGTGTCAAAATTTCCCTTCCTTTTATCAAACCCGCCTGCCCTCCTGCCGGGTGGAGCGAGGCGGACAGGGCACGAGCGGGCAGGACCCAAAACGGCAAATTAAAAGATCCGGAGGTCTCAATTGATCGGGAAACATTTGAAGCGATAACTTCGGATTTGAGGGAAAAGCTCGTCGGCCCTACACGGCTGGCCTTATCTGATGCCCGGCTGTCTCCGGATGAGATCGATCGGATCGTGTTGGTGGGAGGCTCCACCCGAATGCCGTCTGTAAGAGAACTGGTGGAAAAAATCTTTAATAAAAAACCTTATGTCAAGATCAACCCTGATGAGGTAGTGGGAATCGGGGCGGCTGTCCAGGCCGGGGTTTTGACCGGAGAGATTAGCGATGTTGTACTGGTTGACGTAACCCCGCTTTCATTAGGTGTTGAAACACAGGGCGGTCTTTTTACAAAGATCATCCACAGAAACGCCGCCATACCCACATCTGCCGGGCAGATATTTACCAACGCCGAGGATAATCAAGCCGTGATGGATATTCATGTCCTCCAGGGTGAGCGGGAGATGGCTGTAGACAATTTCAGCCTGGGGCAATTCCAGTTGACCGATATTCCAACCCTGCCCAGGGGAAAGGCCCATGTGGAGGTCTCCTTTAAGATCGATGTGAACGGAATCGTGAAAGTCTCTGCTCAGGAGCTGCACACCGAAAAACAGACCGGCATCAAGATCGATGCTTCATACCTGTTGTCGGATGAACAGGTAAAGCAGGCGGTCAGTGAGGCTGAAGCGCATGCCGAAGAAGATATGAAAAAACGCGAGTCATTGGAGATTAACATCCAGGCCGACAGCATGATCCGTGCGGCTGAACTGGTTGTTGAGGAAAAAAAGGGAAAATTGTCGACTTCTTATCTTCGACAGATTGAGTCAGTCATATTTAAAGTAAAAGAGGCCATGGCCCAAGGTGAAAGCGGGCTCATCAAAAATAAGACGGAAGCGCTTAGGAAATTGTTGGAGAAGATGTAAGTTGGCAGTGGTCAATAGTCAATCGTGAAATGCCATGCAAAGAGATTTCCAAAAAACCGGCATCCCCCACCTTCAAGATGGTGAGCATATTATCATCCAAGGCCAGGGGGCATATAAGGATAGCTTGCGCTCCGGGTGGAAGATTGCCGGGTTATATCTTACCAATCAAAGGCTGATGATCTGCCAGGGACGCACTATTCGGTTTAAAATCCTGGTAAATGATATCAAAGCGTTAAAGGTAGAAAAACTCCATTATGTTTTAAGGAGAAAACAAGCCGTATGTCTTTTTTATAAGGCTGGAAAAGCCTCAGGGGATTCCAGGATCTGGTTCGTGGTAAACGATTGTGAAACCTGGCAGAAAAGAATAATCATGCAGGCTTCTCTTTTGAAGATCGATCTGGAAACTATCGAAAAGATTTCTGCCAGACTCGATCCTGACGGCCAGGATATTTTGTGGTACCTCCGGGACAACCGTCACGCCAGGATCGACCAACTGGCCAAACTCATCGATGCCCCAAACCATATGCATGTTCTTCTGAACATTAAGGAGACGATCAATCCCATCGCAGAGAAAGTGGTCGGCTGCCCGATTCTCTCTTTTGAAAGGGCCAGGACAGACCACGAGACCGGAGAAAAGGTTTTATTTAGCTGGTGGCTGATGGGAGAGCAGGAAAAATGGAGGAAAGAGACCAAAGACCGGTTATTGGACATATTCGATGAAGGCTCGCACATCCGGGTGATTATGGAAGCAAAAAGGGTGGCGGCATCTGATTTAAAACTGGAAATTCACGGAGATGAGCTGGTGGTCAAATCCGAAAAAACCGGCTCCCCCTGGGCGGAAATCATCCAGCTGCCCTGTGAAGCAAATTTCGATAGCCAGCAGGTTCATCTTAGAAATAATCTGCTGGAAATAAGATTGTCCAAGGTCCAGTGAATAATTAATAACCAATAATTAATAACCAATAATTAATAACCAATAACTAATAACAAATGACAAATGACAAATGACTAACGTTCCCGAATATTTTCAAAACAAAGAGCTTCGCCTTATCCTTTTTGGCGGAAAAGGCGGGGTGGGCAAGACAACCATGGCTGCGGCTGCGGCTGTTCATCTTGCACGGTCTTTTCAAAACGACAAAAAAGTTTTGGTGATTTCGACCGATCCTGCCCATTCTTTGGGGGACAGCTTTGGCATCGAGATAGGTGATAAGGTTACAGAGGACAGAGGGTCAACAATCAACAATCAACAATCAACAATCCGCAATCTGTACGCCCGCGAGTTGGATGCTGTCAAGCTGGGGGATGAGTTTAAACGGAAAAATGAGGCTGTAATCAAGAAACTTGCAGACAGGGGAACATATTTCGATAGGAATGACATTACTGAATTTTTTAATCTTTCACTTCCCGGGATGGATGAGGTCATGGCTGTCATCGAGATAGCCAATATTTTGAAAGAGGGGATATATGATATCCTGATACTTGATACAGCCCCTACCGGCCACACTGTGCGCATGCTCAGCCTCCCCGAACAGATGCTAAAATGGATTGAGTTCATGGACTTAATGCAGCAAAAGCACAGATTCATGTCAGTCCATTTTACCGGCAAAAAGTATGTGAAAGATGAGTGTGATTTTTTCATTGATAAGCTTTCCTCTGATATTGAGAGCGTTAAAAAACTGCTTTCAGACGAGCAGACAACCCGCTTTGTTCCCGTAACTATTCCTGAGCCCATGGCGACATCTGAGACAAAGAGATTGTTAAGTGCTCTAGAGAAAAACAATATTCCAGTGACGGAGATTATTGTCAACAGGGTGGCAGATGCTCATGAATGTGCATTTTGCGCGTCAAAGCAAGAGGATCAGAGACAGCCTTTGTCTGAGATCGAAGAGAGTTTTTCTCAATATAGTTTGATCAAAGTTCCATTGTTTCCTAATGAAATCCGAGGGGTGGAAGAACTGAAGGGTCTGGCGGATTATCTTATGGGAATATCCAAACCTTATGAATCCCCTAAGGCTGTTGTCAGTGTTGAGGAAGTCCAGGCCTATTTAGCTATCGATCCCAACCTGGAATTTGTTCTCTTTGGCGGTAAGGGCGGAGTAGGCAAGACGTCCCTTGCTTCAGCCGCCGCCCTTCATCTGGCACAATGTAACCCGGATAAAAACATACTTGTCTTCTGCACAGATCCCGCTCATTCACTCTCCGATTCATTCAAATTGACCATCGGGGATAAAATTACACCGATACATCAAAATCTTCAATCTTCAATCTTCAATCTTCACTACCCAAAGACCAATCTATACGCTCTTGAGATAAATGCGGATAAGTTGTTTGAAGATTTTAAGCAGGATTTCAAAAAAGAGATAGAAGAGATATTCGACAAATTTCTTGGCGGCGGGGTTGATATAAAATTCGACCGTGAGGTCATGACGGAGCTTTTAACCCTTGCACCCCCTGGCCTCGATGAGATCATGGCCCTGGATAAGATCATGGACCTGAGAAAGGAAGGAAAATTTGACATCTTTGTCCTGGACACATCGCCTACCGGCCACCTTCTTCGCTTTTTAGAGCTTCCCGATATGGTCAGGGAATGGTTAAATGCATTTTTTAGATTATTATTGAAATACAAGGGAGTGGTCAGGCTGGCTAAGGCCGCTGAAAAGGCTTTAGCCATGTCCAAAAATGTCAGAAGAATTCAGGAAGCCTTTATGGATCACAATAAAACGAATTTTGCAGCGGTCACTATTGCCGAGGCCATGGGATTACTTGAGTTGGAGCGGCTTGTAAGCGCTTTGGATAATGCAAAGATCCATTGCGGCAGCATTATAGTTAACATGGTTATTCCGCAGACTGATTGTAATTTTTGTTCTTCCAAAAGGGTTGAGCAGGCAGGATATATCAAAAAGATCCATTCAATATTTTCCTCCCGCACAATAACAAATGTGCCGATGTTTCCGCATGAGGTGCGGGGAATAGATGATTTGAACAAGATAGGCGAAATTGTTTTTGGCAATGGGAAATAGGATGGCTGTAAGTAAAATTTTAATTACAGACGACGATGTGGATACATGCGAGATCCTCTCCGATATATTCCGGGAGAGGGGCTATGGTGTTGTCACTGCCGGTACCGGTAGCGAGGCTGTTGATAAGGCCGGTCAAACGACCTTCGATGTCGCTCTAATTGACATCAGGCTCCCCGACATGGAGGGGGTGGAGCTGATTGCGGCTTTGAAGGGAATGCAGCCTGACATGGTGGTGGCCATGATTACCGGCTATGCCTCTGTAGAAACTGCGGTGCGAGCCCTGAACGAAGGGGCATCGGCTTACATCCTCAAGCCTTTGAACATGGATGAAGTGTTGGCTGCGGTCAAAGAATCCCTTGAAAAGCGGCGTCTGGTAATAGAAAACAGGAGGCTGTACGAGGAGGTTCAGCGGGAACTGGACGAGCGCAAGCGGGCCGAGCAGTCTTTAAACAAGGAAAGAGAAAGATTTCAAGTTCTTATAGAGGAATTTCCGTTGGGAGTATCTATAATTGGGGAAGATGGTGATTATAAATACGTCAACCCCAGGTTCGTTGCCATGTTCGGCTATACCCTGGACGAGATTCCTACTACAGGCCGAGAATGGTTCAGAAAAGCTTACCCTGATAAAGAATACAGAAATCAAGCGATTTCTGCCTGGATCACCGCTATTGAGGAAACAAAAGTCGGCCAGTGCAGGACCCTAACATATACAGCGATATGCAAAGACGGCTCAAAAAAAATGATCCAGTTTTTACCGGTAAATATGAAGGCAGGAGACCAATTTGTCATTTATGAGGACATCACTGAACAAAGGATGCTGGAGGCTCAGCTTATCCAGTCCCAGAAAATGGAGGCTGTTGGCAGGTTGGCCGGAGGGGTGGCTCATGATTTTAACAACTTGCTGACAACCATAATAGGGAATGTCGGGCTGCTGTTGATGCGCCATCGCGAAGAAGATCCTCAACGAGAAGAACTGGAGGAGATTAGAGATGCAGGGGACCGTGCGGCCTTATTGACCCGCCAGCTTCTGGCCTTTAGCCGCAAGCAACCCTTACGGCTCGTGGTCTTGAATCTCAATGAAGTGATCACCGATATGAATAAGATGCTTGAGCGCCTGATCGGTGAGGACGTGAAGGTTGGGACGGTTTTGGAATCAGGTTTGATGCCGGTAAAGGCCGACCCGGGTCAGATGGAGCAAGTAATTATGAACCTTGCGGTCAATGCGAAAGACGCCATGCCCCGCGGAGGGAAGCTCACCATTGAGACGGCGAACGTGTATCTGGATGAGTCTTATGGGCGCGAGCGCGGTGTAGAATTTAAATCCGGACCTTATGTGATGCTTGCGGTGAGCGACACCGGCTTTGGTATGGACGAGGAGACTAAGTCCCATATATTCGAGCCCTTTTTCACTACCAAGGATAAAGGTGTGGGGACGGGGCTGGGCCTGTCTACCGTTTATGGAATTGTAAAGCAAATGGAGGGTTACATCTGGGTTTACAGCGAGTCCGGACAATGCACGACCTTCAAAATTTACCTGCCGGGGGTGGAAACGGCGGTTGAGCAGGTGAAAAGGGACCCCACACTCTTAAAGGGGCTCGAGGGTTCCGAGACCGTCCTGCTGGTGGAAGATGATAGGTCGGTTCTGAACCTGGCACGAAAAGTTCTCAAGCAGCAAGGATACAGCGTTCTTGAAGCGCAGAATGGTGAAGATGCTTTAAGGGTCAGCAAGGCGCACGAAGGGTCGATTCATCTGCTGATAACCGATGTGGTGATGACGGGGATGAACGGTCGTGAGTTGGCAGAACGGATAATTCCTCTGTACCCGGAGGTGAAAGTGTTATTTATGTCCGGTTACACGGACAACGCCATTTCTCATCATGGGGTTTTGGAATCAGGGGTAAACTTTATCGAAAAGCCTTTTACACCGGAAATTTTGATGCACCAGGTGCGCACGGTCCTGGATCCATAATCAGGATATTGGTTGGAGCGCAAAAATGAGTCCATCAATAGATCAAAAGCCACCCATAAACTTGCCGTCAGGCGCTTTGCCCCTCCGGCTATTCATTATTACAATAATTACCATTGCGTATATTTGTACCTTTCAAGATAGACAAAAGCCGCTTGCTTACCTTCATCAGGAACAAAACCTAATCGAGCCGGCAAATGCGATGCCGGAAGTCTTTGGGGCAAAACTTTCCGGATCTTTCCCAAAGAAAGACTCTGATACTTCTTCGGAAAACAACTCTTCGTCTGCCCATGCAAGGAAAACCGCACTCTTATTTCAGCCGATTATCCTTCAAACGGCCCAACGTTACGAGATTGATCCGGCGCTTATCAGGGCTATTATCATGGCGGAGTCAGGGTATAACCCAAGGGCCGTTTCCAAAATGGGCGCGCAGGGTCTGATGCAGTTGATGCCCGCAACTGCCAGATCGCTCGGTGTGGTCGACAGCTTCGACCCGGAGCACAATATCGACGCCGGTGTCAAGTACTTCAAACAGATTATGAATCAATTTGAAGGAGATGTCATACTATCACTTGCCGCCTACAATGCCGGGAGCCGGAAGGTCAGAGAGCATAAAGGTGTTCCGCCTATAAGGGCTACCCAACATTATGTCAAAAAGGTTGTTAAGTATTATCAACTCTATAAAGCACAGATGGCAGATGAAAAAAACATTTTTTGCACGGGAGCGCTTTTCTAATTTCCTGAAATTAAATTTTTACATGCTCAAGAAGAACATTTCTTTTGAGTGTGGTCATTGCCGTTTTTTCAAACTGGTCGGTGACATCTGACACAAAGAGCCTGAACTCGCCGTTTTTGGTCAGCATATTGTCGATTTCGGTATGGTTTTCCAAAAAATCTTTTACCTTTTCCGCAACAGCTAT
>JAUVVL010000175.1 GCA_030604635.1 Desulfobacteraceae bacterium | reverse complement strand
CTCCTCCGCCCCCAAAATGAATTTTGCGGAGAAATATTTGGCCGCCGCCGATGGGGAAGTCCCCCGGGGGACTTCCCCATCGGCGGATAGGTCGATCAGAGGTGACAACTATCCTGACACAGGGGGAAATTGCTTGAGCCCACTTGTGATAAAATGTAAAAGAGCTGGCTGTTTGAGTGTGTTCCAGATATTTTACACTTTATTATCAGTGGGCGAGTCTTTTATCATATAGTCCTCAACAACTTTTTGAGAAGTTATTAAATCGGTTCCTAAGTTCTTGCAAACGATCAGGATAATTCGTAATGATTCCATCAACTCCCAAAGATATAAACTTTTTCATCTGGGTAAATTCATCTACGGTCCAGACAAATACGGTTGAGCCTTTACTTTGCAAACACCTTATTAAAGGTTTGTGTGCAAGGTTATAATGCACAGCTATACCATCCAAAAATTTGGGCAGCAACTGGGGGGCAAGGCATAAATAAGCATTCCTGACATTTTGCCCCCAGGTCTGTTGCTTCGATATAGCAACAATCAAGATAAGCGGCAAGATAACACCTTGAGTGTGTAAACGCTTGAGCAGGTGAAAATCGAAACTGGATATGACACTACCCTGTGAAGGAGATGATGATTTCAATTCTCTGACAAGGCTGATCGTGTTTACACAACTTTTGATTTCAATATTAACAGGTGCGGAACCAATCGCTTTAAGGCAATCTGATAGCAATGGAGTGCGATCATCATGGGCAGTGAGGTTTTGAACTTGTGCATAGGTCAAGTTGCTCCATGACGGCGTATCATGGTTTAGAGAATTATCATGGTGAACGATAAAATTGCCGTCGAGAGTCTCGTGAACATCCATTTCGATCATTTCAACTTTTGCAGCCACTGCGGCTTTCAGTGCTGGAATTGTATTTTCAATATGCTGGGCGCAAAAACCACGATGCGCTATTATTTTGGGGAAATGCTTTATATGATCCACAGTGACATCCGGGGGTTCTGCATCACAAATCATAAGGCGTCAGGCTCTCAAAACCTTGTTCGGTGACAAGAACCGTTTGTTCAAACTGGGCGGAAAGCGAACGGTCTTTAGTTACGGCCGTCCAATTATCCTTCAAAATGACAAGGTCTTTTTTCCCCAGATTGATCATCGGTTCAATGGTAAAGACCATGCCCGGAATCAGGCTGATTCCCTCTCCTCTGCGGCCGAAATGGGGAACCTGGGGCGGTTCATGGAAATCGAACCCCACCCCATGGCCAACAAATTCTCTAACCACAGAGCATCCTTCGCCTTCGGCATATTTTTGAATGGCCCATCCGATATCCCCGATGGTGTTTCCGGGTTTAAGCATGGACATGCCCTTGCTGAGGCTCTTACGGGCCACCCGGACGATCTTTCTAGCCTCGGGACCGGGCGTGCCCACGAAAAAGGTTTTGTTGGCGTCGGCGTAATATCCGTTCAAGATGGGTGTTATGTCGACATTAACGATATCTCCGTCTTTCAAGACCTGTTCTTCGGGAATGCCGTGACAAATCGTTTCATTTACCGAGACACAAGCGCTTTTTGGGAAACCCCGATAATTCAGAGGAGCAGGGATGGCTCCGTTCTTAATGGTGAATTTATGTACCAGTGTATTAATATAATCGGTGGTTATTCCGGGCTTTATTTCAGACTCTACAAGGTCGAGGGTATCCAGGGTCAGACGTCCGGCTTTCCTGATTCCTTCAATATCCGCCGCCTGCTTGAGTCGAATTTTGTATTTTTTAGCATATAAGTCCTTGAGGTTTTCAGGCTCAAACATAGCCTTGTCAAGACAGCATTTCTTATATTTGTGCCCGCTCCCGCAGGGGCAAGGATCATTGCGTCCAACCTTTAAAGTCCTGTTTTTCATCATTTTATCCGTTCAGATAATTATATTCGCCGAGTTATTCGCTAAAGAGAGTAAAGTTCCTTTATAGGTCAACAATTATAGGGAAATCAAGCTTGTATGTCAAGCAGGTCTGTGGTCCAATTTTTTTAAAATAATAAGGGGTTTTCTCGAGAGTTTTTCATAGAAGGCGTAAATGTTTCCTTGCTATCGATAATCCTCCCTGATCGGATAAAACACATCAATGATTCGGCAATTCGTTACAGCTTTTCCGGAATGAACCGCATCCGGCGGAACAACAAGCACCGACCCGGGTCCCAGGATTTTGGTTTCGCCATCGACGATCAATTCGATTTCTCCTTCAATAACGTTTGTGACCTGCTCGTGGGGGTGGGAGTGTTCAGGCAGCGAAGCCTCGGCCTCTATATTCCAGTAAGCAAGAGTCATGTTTTCCGAATGAACAAAACGTACCTTAAATCCCGAAATAGGTTCTTTCCATTCGATTTCGCTAAGATGAAAATATTGCATTATGATTCTTTACTTCCTTTGCTTTTTACTGTATTTCCATACAAATCATAATATACTTTTTCATATTGCAAGTCTTCCTTCCGGTGAGGAGGCTTTTCTTCAGCAGGGTATCCAATGGCGACAATCGATTCTACATTTAAATTTTTCGGAATATTTAAAAGCTCTTGGACATATGCCTGCGCGGTTTTGGTCTGGTCGTACATCCTCTTTCTGATCTGGATCCAGCAACTTCCGAGTCCTATGGATTCTGTTGCCAGGTGGATAAAGATCGAGGCAATGGAAGCATCCTCAACCCACACATCACATTTTTCTGGATCTGCGCAGACAACGATTCCTAATGGGGCATTTTTTAAAAATGATGCACCGTGCGGCTTTGCTTTTGAAAGTTTTTCGAGTAAACCTTGATCCGTAACAACGACAAATTTCCAGTGGTTAAACCCTCTTGATGAAGGCGAGCGCAACGCCGCCTCAATGAGCATATCAATTTTCTCGGCTTCCACCGGTTTTTCCAGATATTTCCTGATGCTTCTGCGGTTTTGTAAAAGAGATAAAAACATAAAACAAACCCCCTTATTTTTACTGATCGTCAAGATCGCATGCATGTTCCGAAAGCGCATCTCTTATCGCCTTTACAAACTGATCAAAGAGGCGGGTGCTCTTTTTCCGGTGAATGCGCGAAAGATCCCGGAATATCTCGCGGCGCAGTCCGGCGGAAATTTCAAGTTGAACCCCCATGCACGAGCGGCTTCGGTTGCAAATATTGAACGGGTTTTTCCCCGAAAATCGTGGAGTTTCCAGGACCGAAAAATTTGCTTCAAGGAGGGATTTTCTGACTTTTTCTTTAAGGCGTTTGTCTCCGCTCCCGATATAAATAAGCTTTTCGCTTTCCCTACAGCCATGGATTGTCAAAATGGTTCTGGAGTTTTTTGCGATTTCAATTCCGATTGGCTCATCAAATTTCTTGCTGGCAATATGGAACTGAGCGTTGCCTATCTCCTTTAAGCCGCTGAAAGTGTAAAATGTATGTACATCTCCTGCAACGGCTTCTGCGATTTCCGTGGTGCCGGGCTCGATACCGCCTCCATGGGGCGCCATTACGGCAATTCCTGATTTTCCGTATCGCTTTCGAATACGATAGTCTTTTCCTATTGTTTCATTTTCCTGGAGTTCTTTATATGAATGATATTTTTGCATATACATTTGTTCCTATTAAGTCCTGGCAAAAGAATTTTTTTTCAATTATGCCGTCATTATGATAAAGATTCAAGTTATAAAATCGCATCTCGATTTTTTATAATCCGTAACTACTTAAGTAAAGTGAAAAAATGTTAACATTTTAGCCCTTTGAAAACATTATCGTATTCAGGTGATCCGGTTTTAAACCGTGTCAAACAGTGACCCACTTTAAAACCGGATCACCTGCACGCTTGTGGGACAAGTTTTTCAAAAAGCTAAATTAATACAAAAAATGAAAATATTGCTGATATATCCATACTGGCTTGATGAACGGAGCAACACCGAAGATGTGGTTGTCGCTCCAATAGGTATTTACTATGTCGGCGCCGTTTTAAAGGAAAATCATTACGACGTTGAGATATTGAACTGGCATAATATCAATGAGACGCCTGAAAAGATCGAAAAGACCTTCCTTGAAAAAAAGCCCGATGTCATAGGATTTTCTATCTTGCAGGCAAACCGCTGGGGCGGCATTGAGATTGCTCGGATTGCCAAAAAAGTCGATCCAAAGGTTAAGATTGTTTTCGGCGGCGTGAGCGCCACCTTTTTATGGGAACATTTTCTTACCCATTTTCCGGAAATTGACTTTGTGGTCATCGGCGAAGGCGAATGCACCTTTTTAAATCTAATCAGATGCATTGAAAAAGGGGAAGATGAGCATAGCGGAAATATCAAGGGTATTGCTTTCAGAAGAAATGGCAAGGTTGTCAGGACTGAGCCTGCTGAGCCGATTCAGGATCTTGATCAGCTGCCTGTTCCGGCAAAGTACTTTGAATACCGGCATCTGTCATTAACCCGGGGCTGCCCCGGAAAATGCAACTTTTGCGGTTCACCCAAATTTTGGGGACCCAGGGTCAGATTTCATTCAGCAGAGTATTTTGTTGATGAGATAGAACTTCTTTACAAAAAGGGGGTCAATTATTTTTATTTTTCTGATGACACCTTCAGCATTAACAAAAAACAGGTGATCGAAATCTGCAAAAAAATCCTTGAAAGAAACCTTAAAATCGTGTGGGTTGCCATATCGCGTGTCAATTATATGAGTGAAGAGATTCTTTCCTGGATGAGAAAGGCCGGCTGCATTCAAATCAGTTACGGCGTTGAAAGCGGTTCCGAAAAAATTCGAGCTTCTCTGAACAAAAAAATCACAACCAGTGAGATTGAGAATGCTTTTGCCATTACCTCAAAATACGGCATTCTACCACGGGCTTATTTCATCTACGGCTGTCCCGGAGAGAGCCTGGAAACAATTCAAGAGACCATCGATTTGATAAAAAGGATCAAACCTCTGGTCATCCATTTTTTTATCCTTTCATTATTTCCAGGGACTGCGCTCTATACCGAATACAAAAAAAAATACAAAGTAACGGATGATATCTGGTTAAATCGGATTGAGGATATCAAGTATTTTGAGACAGACCCTCAATTATCCCGGGAACTTGTAATTTCCTTTGGTAAAAAATTAAGAACCGAATACTATAAACAGCTTCCTTCAATTGTCGATGCGCTTTGTCTTGTAGATAAAAAGGAATTTTACCCCATGCATGCCGATTTTTGCTCTAGACTCGGAATGACCTTTGACCATGGCGATTATGCCGGGGATGACGCAATAAAGGGAAAAGATAAAATTGCTGAAAAGTTATACAGAAAAGCTTTGGAATATCACCCTGACCCACGCGCTTTCCTGGGATTGGGCATATATAATCAAAAGAACAGAGCCTATCAGGAATCGGTTAGAATCCTTTCAGAAGGTGTTGAGTATTTTCCGGAAAATGAGCGGCTCAACTTGTGCCTTGGTGTAAGCCATATGAATTTAGGCGCTTATAAAACTGCGCTGCCATTTCTTCTAAAATTTCAACATTCAAAACAAGCTATTGAATTAATCGCTAACTGTTATAATGCATTGAACGATTTAGAAAAAGCGTCGGTGTTTCAAAAAAAACTTGAATCCATAGCATGAAACATCCACACTACCCCTTCAGCGCCTGATCAAAATCCTCAATGATATCTTCAGTGGCTTCGATGCCCACCGACAAACGAACCAGGCTGTCAGAAATCCCCAACGATTGACGCTCTTTGGAAGACATACCCGAGTGAGACGTCGTAGCGGGACGTGTGATCAGCGATTCGACACCGCCGAGACTCGGGGCGCTGATCGGCAGGGTTATATTTTTTATAATACGCTCGGCCGCATTAACTCCGTCTTTCAATTCAAAACTGAGCATACCCCCATAGCCGTCAAACAAATCCCTGGCCCGCTGGTGTCCGGGATTGCTTTCAAGTCCTGGGTGGTTGACCATTTTTATTGCCGGATGGTTTTCCAAGTATTTTGCGATTTCAAGCGCGCTTTTATTTTGATATTTTATCCTGACTGCCAGTGTTTTTATGCCGCGATGAAGCAGGAAGCAGGCATGAGGGTCAAGCGAAGCACCGAGGTGGTTGAGTTTATGCAGGATCTTTTCGACCAGGTCGGCACGGCCGATGACGGCTCCTGCCACGATATCGGAATGGCCGTTCAGATATTTGGTGCAGCTATGCAGGGAGAGATCAAAACCCCATTCCGAAGGCCGAAAATTGATCGGGCTTGCAAATGTATTGTCTATTATCGAAATGAGATCATGGGTTTTGGTAAATTCAATTAAGGATTTGAGGTCAGCCACCTGCATCAAGGGATTAGTTATGGTCTCAACATAAACAGCTTTGGTATTGGACCGCAATTTGATTTTCCAGGAATCCTGGTCGTCACCGTCGATGAAATCGAATGAGATCCCCAATGTCGCAAAATCTTTGGTGAGGAAATCGTGCGTACCTCCATACAAACACTCCTGGGCCAGAAAATGATCACCTGGACCAAGAAGGGCTAAAAGCGTTGTTGTAATTGCCGCCATACCGCTGGCGGTCACAATGGCTGCTTCAGCGTTCTCCAGTGCTGCCAATTTCTGGTGTAGGGCGACATGATTGGGGGTGTTGTTCAGTCGGATGTATTTTAGATCGTGATAACTTTTTTGACCGGCGTATTCAAACGTAGAAGATTGAAAAATCGGCATACTTACCGCCCCCATGATGAGAGGTTCAGGCTCACCAGCGTGAATAAGTTTGGTTTCTATATGTCTTAATGGTTTGGTCATGAATGGTTTCTCCTTTCTTGTAATTTTGTTTCCATAATCAAGAAAAAATGGTAACTATTCAGCCACTAAGACACAAAGGAAATAAAAAAATATATCAATTTTACACTCTTATCTGAAAGAAAAGAATGTATTTCAAGAGAAAGTAGAACAATAATATTCAATAATCTTGGTGTCTTGTTCAGCCGTCGCAGCTGCTTTGGCGAAGTCGGCGTGCCTTGGTGGCAAGATACCTGAACAGTTACAAAAAAAGTACATATAACCTCAATCGAGAATAATCAATTACTATTGTCGCTTTCTCTTCTTTTTTGGTACGGCTTTGGTGTAACAATTCTTGACTCGGAAGGAGCGGTTATGTAAGGTCGCATCTTTAATATTTGCGACACAGAATATCCATGAACATACCAACTTTCAAATCTGACGCACTGCTTCTTCTCACCGCGACAATCTGGGGATTTGCCTTCGTGGCTCAGCGGGTGGGTATGGAGTACGTGGGGCCGTTCACGTTCAACGGCGTCCGTTTTGCTCTTGGAAGTTTGGTCCTTATACCTTTTATTTTACGAGAAAGAAACCAGCAAACCGCCGACAAAAAAATCCTGACACGGGCGAATCCCAAAACCATAATATTCGGCGGCGGCATATTAGGGCTGACCCTTTTTGCAGCCGCATCTTTGCAACAGGTGGGGTTGGTCTACACAACAGCGGGCAATGCCGGTTTTATAACAGGGCTGTATGTGGTCATCGTGCCGATTATGGGCCTTTTCTGGCACCAGCGTCCGGGCGCCGGAACCTGGATCGGGGCGTTTCTTGCCGCAGCAGGACTTTATCTTTTAAGCATTACTGATGAATTCACAATCTCTTTTGGCGATTTGCTGGAGCTTATGGGTGCGTTTCTATGGGCCGGACACGTCCTTATCATCGGATGGCTTTCGCCCAAAATAGATTCTCTAAAGCTGGCCTTTACACAGTTTGCAGCTTGTTCGGTTTTAAGCCTTATCACGGCGATTATTGTGGAAGTGATCGCTTTCAAAGCGCTTGTTCAGGCGGCCATTCCAATATTATACGGTGGGGTTCTTTCCGTTGGTGTAGCCTACACCCTCCAGGTAGTGGCTCAGAGAAAAGCCCATCCTGCCCACGCAGCCATTTTCTTGAGCATGGAAGCAGTTTTTGCCGCAGTCGGCGGTTGGCTCATTTTGAGTGAAACCCTCACACACCGTGGGCTGGTCGGCTGTTCGCTCATGCTTTCAGGTATGCTTTTATCGCAACTTTATGGAATATACAAAGGGCGTACGGAATTGACCCTGAAAAAAGAAGCTGTATATAAATATTGGTTGAATCTCAAAAAAAATTATAATAATCATGTAATTTAATAGTATGGGGACTTCCTTTTGATTAGTAATAATATTAAAAGATTGTAACAGTTCAGCCACAAAGGCACAGAGAAGGGGTATGAATTATAAACCTTTATCAAAAAGATAAGAATCTATTGCTGAAAAAATTGTAGATGCAGCATATACCGTCCATAAGATATTAGGGCCGGGTTTGCTTGAAAAAGTTTATGAAGTTTGTTTCTGTCATGAACTATCCAAACGAGGGTTAAAATAT
>JAUVVL010000270.1 GCA_030604635.1 Desulfobacteraceae bacterium | reverse complement strand
TTAACAGAGTTAAGAGCAGACAGGCATTGGCGGGCAGGTCACTTCAAACTTTTGCGCCGTCTCTTCTGGCAGAGCCGGTTAACTCTGACCTGGCCCAAAGGACCAGGTTTTCAAGGTCGAAATAAATGTTTTTGTTTTAAGAGGATGTTTTATCTTTAAATCAAATCGCTTATGGTTCTTTCATAACGAGCCCTAATCCACTCAAACAGTTTCCAGCACAAAATTTAATCATACCTGAAGCTCGTTTGAAATCGATTTGTTTCAAAGAACTAAACTGTTACGTATCAGGTAATAAAAAAGGGGCGGCTCCTTACAATAAAGAACCGCCCTAAGTCAGAGGGTGGATAGTATAAAGCAGTAATGGCTTTACATTTAATAAATAGCATCCATGAATAACCATGTCAAGAAAAAAATACCACATCGTGGCAATTGTTGATGCAGCCTTCTTTTGATCAAGGGCAACCTAACCGTCTTTTTCAGATCAGACCGCTTGAACCGTAAGTGGGGCAACGTTTCGGTCGGAGATAATGCCGGTCCGCGAACCTACTTCATTCCAAAATAACTTTCTCTGATTCTTCGAGGAAGTTTGGGGCTTAAATTTTCCGTCAAAAAATCCTTAAAATCCGATAAAATTTCGATTCGCCCTTCGTGAAATCTTATCTCACCAGGATCGTTTTCGGTATTTTCAACTAATTGACCTGCTTCTGATAGTCTCTGATCGATAAGCTTGTGCAGATCCAGCAAATAGCCATAGGCCATATCTGGTTTCCCTAATTTGATTCGATGTATTATTGCCACTACAAATAATTATTGATAAAAATACCACGCCGTGGGATATTAAACAACTTGAAATGTTAGACATTCTGCTTCCGGTGTTTCAGATTCAAGGTGCACATTTTATCCGCTTTGGAGATTGAATACCAATGGAGCTGTCGACTACCCTTGCTGTGAGGAAATGCTGTATGGGTCTAATACAAAAACTAATAATCGGGGTGCTGGTTTGTCTGCCGGCAACGGCCTGGAACGCGGATCTGCATTATGCGCTTGATGTTAAAATAAATACCTCCGAACAGAAAATCTCTGGCACTGCCCGCCTTATTGCGGATGCCGACAAAAAAATTACTCTTTCCGTGCTCAATCTGCGCATCCCTGTCACCTTATACTTCGACAAAGGTAAAATCCTGCGCTTGGTTGAGCTGAAAGATTCCAAGAAAAACATCAGTCTTAAGCTGGATGAACTACCCAATAAAGTTGTCATTGATGAAAACTACACACTTATGCGGCAATTAGCACCTGAAGAAATTCCTCCGGTTCTGGCAACTGTCATGGGCAAAGAAAAGCTGATCGTGGTTGTTTCAGCCAACCGGCGTGCCATTTACCAACCTCTCATTGACGCACTTGGGGTTGAAAATATCACCTATTTAACCCCTGACAAAATCACTTTTACCCAGATGAAAGAAAATTCGTTTCTGATTGCAGGCCATGAAAATGCCCTTGTAGATATGATGTTCGGCAAACAGCACATCCCTGAAGATGGTGTACGCTTAAAAGTCTATCAAAATCCATACAATGCAGCAGAGCTCATCGCGCTGTTACACGTCAAAAACAAAGCAGAAGCAAAAGCAGTGCATCAAAAAATACCGCATTACGGCAAGTATACCGAACTGGCCTTTAAAGACGGTCGTAACACCCTTAAAGCGATTGCCAAAACAAATAACGGCATCTTAGTTTTGTCCCGGCCGCCAACCCGGGCTCTAAAGCCCGACAAGCTGGCAACGCTGGACGAAATATTACCAAAACTCCTATCCAGTCGAATAATTTATCTGGGCGAAAAACACGACCAGTTCGCCCACCATATTAACCAGCTACAGGTCATTAAAAAGATACATGAAGCCGGGTATGAACTGGCTGTTGGTATGGAGATGTTCCAAAAACCTTTTCAACAGGTGGTGAATGACTACTTTTCCGGTCGGATTGATGAGCGTATATTTTTGCAGAAGTCTGAATATTTCAAAAGGTGGAGGTACGATTACACTCTGTATAAGCCAATCATTGATTATCTCAAACAACAAAACATCCCGCTTGTAGCCCTCAATATCAAAGGAGATATTAACAGTAAAGTTGCCCGTGAAGGCATTTACAGTCTGTCAGATGAAAGAAAGAAACAGTTACCCTCTTCAATGGATTTTTCAAATGAACAATACCGGGATGATTTGAATAAGGTGTTTACTCTGCATGCGGAACAAGAGGAGATACAGGATTTTAATTATTTTTTACAGGCACAAACTCTGTGGGATGAAGTCATGGCGGAATCCGCCCATCAGTTTCTGACAAACAATCCAGATAGCAAAATGGTAATTTTAGCGGGCAATGGGCATGTCAGGCATAAATATGGAATTCCTGAACGCCTTTATCGGCGCAACCTCGAGCCGTTTATGGTCGTTGTTCAGGATGAAGAAATTGAAGATGGGATTGCTGATTACGTCCTGCTGACCACAAAGTTGAAGGGCAAAGAATCACCTAAACTGGGTGTAATGGTTGAAGAAAAAGATCAGGGCCTGGTGGTCATTGGTGTTAATAATAAAAGTCCCGCAAAGAAAGCAGGGTTGCAGGAAGGAGATATTATTAAACAGTTTGCGGGGCAGTCAATAAAATCGCTTGCCGACTTGAAACTTGCACTGTTTTACAGCGAAATCGGGAGTCCACTCAAGATTCAGGTTAAAAGGGCTGATAAAATGCTGGATAAAGATATCGAGTTGTTCCATTTTTGAACGTTTTTCACCTTAGCTTTTAATTCTACTTTGTCACATTTCAAAATTCCCCCTTTGAAGGGGGATAAAGGGGGAAGATAAAGTGAATTGCAATATAGTGATTAAAATTCGACAATGTGACAAAGTATTAAGCGAAAAGAATAACAAAGGGCGGGGGTTCTGCCTTGCGGCAGTGCTTCGCGGCGGGGAGCAGACCGGTAAAAAAGGGAGTGCTTTGAGTCTACAGAAAGGAAGTTAAAACCTCACAAGATCGGCAAATCTTCATCTTTTCTTTCCAGTTCTTATGAGCGATACCGTCACAAATTGTTCCGTTAATAAACCAGCAGAGTTTTCCTGACTGGAACTCCCAGGCAGGGCATTGCTTTTTTTTCTCAGGTGGGCATTTCATTATCGTCCAGCAAGGCTTGCGTGTTTTTGTAGTTCCCCTCATATTGGAAACCAGAAAAAACATCTGTCGTTCCACATGGACCGGCACTGACCGCCACCCCTGCTCGTAGCTGTGTACAGCCTTAATAGACGTTCCGAGCAGTTGGGCCATCTGCTTCTGCGTCTTGTTGAGCTTCTTACGGAAATGGGAAAATTCTTTTTTGTCCATGGATTCCTCACTAATATTTTGTCAAATTGGAAACGATGGAATTTGTTGACAGTACCTGGCACATAGTGGTAGGTATTGTCAACAAAAAAGATTCGATATAAACAAGGAGGTGAAGATGCTCAATATAGACGACTTGAAATCAAGCATTATGTTAAGCCATTTGAATGACACTATGTTAAAGAAGATTTTAGAGGTTACCTTAATAACAGAGTATAGCGCTGGGGATTACATCTTCAGAGAAGGAGACTATGCCAAATATCTTTATTCAGTCATTGAAGGGAAGGTGGGACTTGAACTTGAGAAAACTGCCAATACCTTGACCATGATAGATACAATCACCCGAGGTCACACTTTTGGGTTTTCGTCTTTAGTTGTTACAGAACTAAGAAAATACATAACCCTCGCCAAAGCGCTCACAGACACAAAACTCTATACCTGGGAAGCTGCAAATCTTGAGAAACTCTTTTATGAAGACTATGAGATTGGTTTTTTGCTCATGAAAAGTATTGCAAAGATCGCCAAAACGAGGCTGCAAATCAGGAATGTGCAATTTCTCGATATTTATAAATAGGCTCCCCTGGCATTTGGTAGATATGAACCTTTTTTCGAATATTGAGGCAGTCGTTCCCGCCGTTCATGAAAGCATTAGCTTTATATCTTAGGAAGTAAGATAATGAATGAAGATGATAGAAAGAAAATCGAAGGGATCATTGGGGAGATGCAATGCCCGAAGAATTTCAAGTGTGCAGAGTCAGGATTTGAGGACCTCTGTAAGGCAAAAGATATAGGGCTTGATAGTTATCTCAAATGTCTTGAATCCAATCCTTCAAACTGCAACTTTGCCTTGTCTTATGGCTATAATCACTTCTGCCAGTGCCCTCTGCGAGTGTATCTTTCAAAAAAGCTGAATAAATGAACCGATAATATGAGACCTTTGAAAAATGCTCAATTTTGTTCAAGTTCAAGGAAGGCGAAAATTTTAACCACAGGAATACATTGAGTATTTTGAGGATTAAAATTTGAGCCTGACACAGAAATTGGGCAAAAGGGGGC
>JAUVVL010000232.1 GCA_030604635.1 Desulfobacteraceae bacterium | reverse complement strand
GTTGGAAGATTTGCCCATGTGTCATATCTATAAAACCTTTTATGTCACTTGTCAATATGTTTTTTGTTCCGATGATATTTAATTGCTCGAATAAATTCAAAGTTACCTTTTGCGTTCGGGGAGTCAGGATCTCGCTTGTATACACTATTGTTTTGTTGCCAGCTCTGCTGGCGCTGGTGCCGATAAAAGCCCGAAGTACAAAAGAAAAAGACGGCAAACAAACAGCCACGCTCATGGACCGGTTCCTTACCGGGATCGGCAACCTATCGACCGGTCATCCATATATAATTCTCGTCTTAGGCGCCATAGTCATTATACTTTCGACGGCCTCAGCGTCGAAGATACGGTTTTCCCACCATATATTAGGCTGGTTCCCGGAAAAGAACTATATCCGCATTGCGACGGAAAAGATAGATCGCGAGTTGCGCGGCTCCATCAGCCTCGAAGTCGTCATTGACACCGGCAAAGAAAACGGCCTCTACAATCCCGATATCCTCAACCGCCTGGAAAAGGCCGCAGCGTATCTGGAAACCCTGGAGACTGAAAGTGTATTTATAGGAAAAGCATGGTCTCTGACCACGATTATTAAAGAGATCAACCAGGCACTCAACGAAAACCGCTCGGATTGCTACACCATTCCTCAAAACCGGGAACTGGTGGCGCAGGAATTACTGCTCTTTGAAAACAGCGGATCGGATGATCTCGAAGACTTTGTGGACAGCCAGTTCAGCATGGCGCGGTTCACCATCAAGATTCCCTTTACGGACGCCATCAAGTATTCCAGCTTACTGAACACTGTAAGCCATTACTTTAAAGAGAATTTCCCAGGGGCGAAAGTCTCCATAACCGGTATGATAGCACTTCTTGCCAGAACCATAGCCAACGCCATCAAAAGCATGGCAAAAAGTTATATAATGGCCCTCGGTATAATCACGATTCTTATGATAATTCTAATCGGGCGTGTCCGTATCGGTTTACTCAGCATGATTCCGAACCTGGCTCCGATTCTACTCACCCTAGGAATAATGGGCTGGATGAACATCCCCATGGACCTGTTCACCATGATGGTGGGCAGTATCGCCATCGGTCTGGCCGTGGACGACACCATCCACTTCATGCACAACTTCCGCCGCTACTATGAAAATAGCGGTGACCCCGTGGAGGCTGTTCATGAAACACTTCACACCACAGGAAGGGCCATGCTTGTGACCAGTATTGTTCTTTCCATCGGATTCTACATCTTTACGTTTGCTTCGATGAATAACCTGTATAACTTCGGTTTGCTCACTGCATTTACCATCACCATGGCACTCGTCTCCGACTACTTTATCGCACCGGCGCTCATGGTAGTGGTTAATCGAAAAAAACAGAATGTTTTAAATTGAGGTTCACCATGAAAAACAGAAAGAAGATATATCCTTTAGCGATTATAATCCTTATTATAACTTCGTTTTTCGCTGTTTCCGGTGCATTCGCGGATGATCCAGAGGCACGGGCGATTATGGAAAAAGTCGATGCCCGTGATGACGGTGATAACATGACCAGCCGGATGGAGATGATTTTCATCGATAAAAAGAGAAAGAGACGCATCCGCAAAATCCGCAATTACAGGAAGTACAAAGGCAAGGACACGCTCAAAATCATGTTCTTTTTGCATCCGGCAGATGTCAAAGATACAGGTTTTCTCACCTTTGATTACGATGATCCGGACCGGGACGATGACCAGTGGCTGTATCTACCGGCGCTTCGAAAAACAAAACGGATCGCATCAAGCGACAAGAGCGGCAGCTTCATGGGATCTGACTTTACGTACGCAGACATGACTTCCAGGGATCTTGAGGACTATGATTTTACCTTTTACGAAAAGAAAAAAGCGATGGATGTCAAAGGCGCCAAAACCTGGGTGATCTGGTCCATTCCCCGCACCAGGGCGGTCATCGATGAAACCGGATACGAGAAGTCACTTCTTTTCGTGCGCCAGGATAACTTCGTTGTTATACGGGCCAAGCACTGGGTGCGTCACGGCGGCTACCTCAAGTATCTGGACGTGAAACAGCTCGACCGTATCGACGGCATCTGGATCGGCACCGAGATCCACATGGCCAAGAAAAAAGGCAAAGAAACCATCCACAAAACCGAACTGAAGCTAAGTGATGTGAAGTTCAACCAGGATCTGAGCTTTGAACTGTTTACCGTTCGCAGGCTGGAAAGGGGGCTGTGAGTTTGAAACTTGAAACTCGCTTCACGAATAATGCAATTTAAACTCCACTCATTTATTACGGTTGTGTTGATTCTGGCGATGATTTTTGTCTTTTTGCCGCAGCCGCTGTTTGCTGCGGAGATTGTGGATACCAATGACATTGCCGAAGGGTTTGATGAGTATGAAGCGGAGCCATCTGATGACATCGTTGAGGGCTTTGACGATGAAATCGAGGACGAACAAAACAGGAAGTCTGACGACGATATACTGGAAGGCTTTGAAGAGACAGGCGAAGATACCGGCACAGCAGAGTTCGAAGACGAACCCGGACCTTCTGTTTTCAGCCTGGACGGCTATCTGAAGTTAGGATCATCCTGGAATGTCGCCCACCAGGCGCCAGAAGCGGGTGAAACCGACTGGCGCGGCCTATCCCGCCTGCGAGTTGAGTTGCAGCTCGACCTGAGCACAAAATTTTCAGATTCGTGGAAAGCGCTCATCAGCGCTAAAGGTGCATACGATTTTGTTTATTGCATCCGGGGCAGGGACGAGTTTACCGCTGCTGTGCTGGAAAATTACGAAAAAGAGCTGGAGCTTCGCGAGACATATATTCTTGGCAGCCCTTTCCATAGCCTCGACATAAAAGCCGGACGGCAAATCGTAGTATGGGGCAAATCGGACAACATCCGGGTTACGGATGTCTTAAATCCCATTGACATGCGGGAACCAGGCTTAACTGACATTGAAGACCTGCGGCTTCCTGTCACGATGACGCGCCTTGACTACTATGCTGGAGATTGGAACGTGACCGGAATCGCACTTCACGAAATCCGCTTCAACAAAAGCCCGGAATACGGCAGCGACTTCTATCCAGTGACAGCGTCCCCTCTCCCTGGAGATATACCGTCAGACAGCATGGATAATACAGAGTTCGCCATTGCAATCAGCGGAATCTTCAGCGGGTGGGACATTGCATTTTACTGGGCCGATATTTATAATGACGCGCCCCATAGGGAGCTTATTGCCAGCGGACCTCCGCCGCAATCTGAAATGAAGCATGCCCGCCTTTCTATGATTGGCACGGCCTTTAACGCAGCCGTGGGCAACTGGCTGATAAAGGCAGAATTTGCCTGGTTTGACGGCCTGAAATTCTATAATGCCGCCGGTAACACATATTCACGGACAGATGTTTTCGCCGGAATCGAATATTCGGGCTTTAAAGACACCACAATCAGTGTTGAGGCTGTCAATCGCCACATTAACAACATTAGCGATGCATTAAAAGAGGCCCCGGATGAAGCCAATGAGAACGAGTACCAGTCGGTTGTCAGATTGACGCGAAACTTTTTGAATGAAACGCTCACCATAACTCTACTGGCCTCGACCTTTGGTGAGACCGGCCAGGACGGCGCGTTTCAGCGTTTTACCGGAGAATACGACGTGACTGACGCGGTCAAGGTTACGGGCGGAGCAGTGTTTTATCAATCCGGCGATCTTGCAAGATTCAGAAAAATCGGAGATAATGACCGCCTGTTTGTGGAAATCAGATACAGCTTCTAGCCCGAATTTCTCATGAAGAATTTATCTGGCTTCATCCCTGATGCCAGCAAATGAACCACGCTTCAATCGGGATGAAAAATCCGGGCCTGGATGCATAACACCTATAATTTCTTGACAAAAGAAAGATATGAAAGTAGCATAGCCGAAAAATAGAAGATTTCTTAACACTTCAGCCACTAAGTCACAAAGCCACAAAGAAGAGGTATGAATTATTAATCTTTATCAAAAAGAGAAGAATCTATTTGGGTTTCTTGTCAATTTTAACGTGCCTCTTATTAAAAATGGCATTAAAAGAATCATACCCGCCTGCCGGCCGTCGGGCAGGTTATAATTTTAGTGCCTTAGTGACTTAGTGGCTGAACTATTACGACGGAAGGAAAATCCGGGTTAAATGGCAAAATCAATTTCTGGTACAAAAGAAAATATGGAGGGGAACAGGCATGAGATGGAAAAAATTTGTATTGCTCGTTACGTTGCTTTTACTTGCTGAAAAGGGTTACGGGGCATCTTTTGAACCGATTTCATTTCCATCTCTGGTTTCCTCAATCAGAAACCTGGATTCTCTGGAGTTTTGTGGCGAACCTGTTCCGTTGGAAATTCAGGAAGTTCGAGAACGACTTGAAAAAGAACTTCTGCTTTCAATTTGGGATCGACCCCAGGTAATTTTATGGCTTAAACGTTCCCGTCGATATCTTCCCCGGATCGAAAAAATGCTGCAACAGAGTAAAATGCCTGATGATCTCAAGTACGTGGCTATCGCTGAAAGTGCACTTCGGCCGCATGTTGGCTCCATAAAAGGCGCTATCGGCTTCTGGCAATTTATGGCAGATACCGGACGGAAATATGGGCTGGTTATTAATGATTACGTTGATGAGCGACGCAGCTTTTTCGCCTCAACCCGGGCTGCGATCCGGTATCTTACCGACCTACATAAATTGCTGGAGTCGTGGACGCTTGCTGTAGCCGCTTATAATATGGGAGAACAGGGGCTCCAGACTGAAATCATGGTGCAGGAATCCCGTGATTATTATCGGCTCTATCTCCCGCTTGAAACACAGCGGTTTATATTCCGCATTCTTTCGGCAAAACTGATTCTATCTGATCCTGCTAAATACGGTTTTTTACTAACTGACAAAGACTACTATTGCACGTTATCATACGATCAGATCAATATTGACTGTCTTCAGGAAATTCCGATTCGAATTATCGCCCAGGCGGCGAAAGCCGATTTCAAGGTTATAAAGGACCTGAATCCCGAACTTCGGGGCCACTATCTCACTACGGGAAATCACAATATCCTTATTCCAAAAGGCACCTTAAAGGGTTTTCATACACGGTATATGCGCCTGGTAAAGGATTATCTGGAAGCACGAAAGGAGCGCATCTATGTCGTGAGGGATGGGGATAATCTTTCTTCAATTGCCGACCAGTTTGATATTCCCCTGGAAGCCCTTATCATATGGAACCGCCTTGAATTAAATCACGTAATACATCCGGGTGATCGTCTCATTATATTTCCGAAACAAAAAAACAACTAACCCGGATTTTTCATCCCGCTTGAAGCGGGATTCATTTGCAGGCATCAGGGGTGAGCCATATAAATTCTTCATGAGAAATTCGGGTTACAAGCCCACCTTGACACAAACGCAATTTTCCTATACTCCTTGCCAGAAAAAGAGAATTTTCATCACTCACTTAGTGCTCTAATTCGTAAATTCGATTACGTATTTTTATCAAGACAACTATCCCGTATAAGTTGAATTCTAAAAGTTTGAAGTTTGAAGTGCCTAAAGTGAGCTAAAGCCCGCCCTGGTGCGACT
>JAUVVL010000200.1 GCA_030604635.1 Desulfobacteraceae bacterium | reverse complement strand
TGGAACAATGGAATAGTGGAATAATGGAATATGGAACCACAAAAAATGTAGCATCACTTACAATTTTTGTAGGTATGGCTATAATTGTCATTAGATTTAAATAGTTATATAAAAAGCCTTTATCCATTGAACCCATCATTCCAATATTCCATTTATCCATTATTCCAATCGTGAGCGAAGCGAACTAACTTGGTTATTTGTTAACTTGTTGTGTTAGTCGTCAGCCCAATCCTTTAGTTTTTCCACGATCTCTTCCATGCGCATTCCCCTTGACCCCTTTACCAGAATCCAGTCGCCCGGTCCAAGCCAGCCTGTGATGCTTTCAAGAATCTCATCCTTGGCGCCTACAAAAATATCACGGGAATCCATATCTTCGTTCCGGGCGCCTGCCGCAACGGTTTCGGCGAACTGGCCAGTGACATAAAGCCTTAGGATGTTTGACCTGGCGGATATTGAGCCGATCATGCGGTGCATGGACTCCGCATGATCTCCGAGTTCAAGCATATCGCCAGCAACAAGAACTCCCCTGTTATTTCCCTTTAATGAGTTTAGAGTCTTAATGGCTGCTGTCATGGAACCTGGATTGGAATTATATGTGTCGTCGATGATATTGATTCCTTTGCGAGTTTTATGGATATTCATCCTTCCCTGAACCGGCTCGAAATCTTCGAGACCCTCTTTGATTTCCCTGGCGGTTAGACCGAGACGATAGCCTACTGCTGCCGCTGCAAGTGCATTTGAAACCATGAATTCGGCCGGGGTTTTGAGATCGACGGAAATGGTTTCTGCTGGCAGCACCAGGGTGAAAGAGAGAACCAGCCCTTTTTCCCTTTTCGACCGGGCTCTGACCATGGCATTTTCTGAGAGTCCAAAAAGCAGGACATCCCTGGAGGTGTTGTTCGCCAGCTGTAGCAGTCTCGGGTCATCCGCATTCAGGACAGCTGTACCGGTAGGCTTGATTTTCTCCAAAAGTTCGCCCTTGGCTTGCATGACCGCATCAAGAGAGCCCAATCCTTCAAGGTGAGCAGGACCGATGTTAGTGATTACCCCGACATCGGGTGAACAGATTTCTGCGAGCCGCTTAATTTCACCGGGTCTGTTCATGCCGAGTTCAACGACAGCCCACTTGTGGTTGTGGTTGAGATTAAGCAGGGTTAAGGGAAGCCCGATTTCGTTGTTTAAATTTCCGATGGTCGATAGAGTGTCAAAGCATCGGGCAACGACTCCCGCGGTCATCTTCCGTGTGCTTGTTTTGCCGTTTGAGCCTGTTATGGCAACCACCGAAACATTTGATCGTTTTCGATTAAATGCGGCGAGGTCGCCCAACGCCCGGGTTGTGTCGTTTACTTTTACACAAACAACGCCTTTCTTTTGACATTCCCTGCCGGGCGGTTGATCGGCCTTGTTTTTGTTTATCATAAGGCCGCAAACACCTTGCCTGATGACATCGCCGGTAAAACTGTGGCCGTCATGGTCGTCTCCCTTAATTGCAACGAAGAGGTCATCCGCGAATATCCTGCGCGAGTCAATGGAGATGCCTGAGAAAGATTGTTTTATATCACCGCACAAGAGTTCTCCGCCTGTTGCCTCAAGGATTTCAGGAGTGGTCCATGGAATCGGATTTCGGGTTCCAGATTTTGAAGTGTTCTGGGTTTTGAACTCGAAATTTTTAACCCTTGACTTGGATAGTGCTATTTTTGCCTCTTTTCTGTCATCAAAGCTAATAGTATTGTTCCCTATGATTTGATACGTTTCATTCCCCTTGCCTGCGATCAGAACGGTATCGCACGGTCGGGATGTCGTAATCGCAAGCTGTATGGCGGTTTTGCGGTCAGGTTCGACAGAATATCCTTTTTTTTGAAAACCTGTTATCAGATCCGATGGCGAAAATGCGTGCGAGGTTGCTTTTTGCGTTCCAGGAAGGATCTGGTCAATGATTTCCATGGGCGGCTCTGTTCGGGGATTGTCCGATGTGATAATGGTGAGATCAGAGAGCCTCCCAGCTATTTGACCCATTTGTGGCCGTTTAGCTTTGTCCCGGTCGCCGCCGCAACCGAATACGCAGATGATTCTACCAGGGGCCGTTGATTTTAAAGCAGACAGAACGTTTTCGAGAGCATCGGGAGTATGGGCATAATCAACATATACAAACCGTTCCATATAATTGGGAATAGGTTCAAGACGTCCGGGTACGGCGAAAACCGCTTCAACGCCGGCCTTGATGGAGTCGAGGGAAAGATCGAGCGCAACACCCACACCCGTGGCGCAAAGAATATTTTCCAAATTATGTTGTCCAACCAGGGGTGATTTGAATTCAAAAGTGCCGACCGGCGTAGAAATTATACTGTTAATACCGGTAAGGTCGTATTTGAAACTACGGGGCCAAATACTGTTATTGCTCGAAAAGCCTGTGGAAAGTACGGACGGTTTTCCGATGCTTGCTTCGAGTATCCTTATAAGTTCTTTTCCTCTTTCATCATTGTGATTGATTACCGCCAAAATCCGACCATTTCCGGATTCTGAACAGAGGATTTCCGTAAACATTCTTTTTTTGCAGGACCAGTAGGAATTCATATCTCCGTGATAATCCAGGTGGTCATGGGTCAGGTTGGTAAAGACCCCAAGATCAAATCTGCAATTGTAAACCCTGTCAAGGTCAATGGCATGGGAAGTAACTTCCATGACAACATGGGTGATGCCGCTTTTGAGCATTTCCGACATGATCTTCTGGAGATCAAGGGATTCGGGCGTTGTCATGGGGTTTTTATACGTTTTCCCGGAATACCGGTAATTTAAAGTTCCAATGACACCGACATTGATACCAGCTTCTGAAAGAATACGCTCGACCAGAAATGCTATTGTTGTTTTGCCGTTGGTGCCGGTTATCCCGATTAGAGTAAGTTTTCCCGACGGGTTTGAATAGAACCGGTCCGATATTGCTGCAAGGGCCTTTCTGGAGTTTTCAACCTCTATGATTATGGATTCTCTTTTTACAGGTTTCTGAGTTACAATTGCTGATGCGCCCCTTGCCAATGCTTCATCAATATAATCATGGCCATCTGCTTCAAGGCCCTGTATGGCAATAAACAGCCCACCCGGTTTAACGTCCTGTGCCCTGTAATGGACGGAGCCTATTTCAGGGTCCGTCGACAGTTCATAGCGCATAGGCCGTGGCGCACGTGGCCCTGCGCCCTTAATATCTACAATCTGACCGTCGAGCTCGGCCCTGATGCCGTAAAGGCCTGTAGGTGCTATAGATTTTA
Organism: Desulfobacteraceae bacterium; assembly: GCA_030604635.1. Taxonomy (GTDB): domain Bacteria; phylum Desulfobacterota; class Desulfobacteria; order Desulfobacterales; family UBA11574; genus JAUVVL01. The sequence continues at coordinate 3,830 of JAUVVL010000200.1, read as the reverse complement.
GTAAACTCGAAAGTTTCATCCTCTTGCCTCGCTTCCCAGAGATACAATTAATCTGTTGGTTTTTCTCTTGGGCGGTATGTTCATATAGCTGAGGATTTTATGGCCAATCTTTCTGAATACCGGGGCAGCAACAATACTCCCGTAATGCTGTTCCTGAGGTTCGTCAATGACGACCAGGATCACAGCTTCCGGCTTTTCAGCAGGTGCGAATCCGACAAAAGATGATATATATTTTCCATCGGAGTACTCGCCTTTTTCGTCGATTTTCTGAGCGGTTCCTGTTTTGCCGCATATGGAATACCCTTCAAGGGCTGCCTTGACGCCCGTGCCGCCTTTGGTAATGACGGTTTGCATAATTCGCGATAAAGTCCGGGCTGTCTTTTCCGAGACAACCCTTCTGACATTTCGGGGCCCGAAGCTTTTTAGCAGCCGTCCATTTTGGTCGGTAATCGCCTGGACAATATAAGGTTTCATGAGAATCCCTTCATTGGCTATGGCAGATACAGCCGCGATGAGCTGGAGTGCGGATACCGAAATTCCCTGGCCGAAGGATATGGTTCCGGCATCAATCTTTGCCCATTGCTTAAAGGGCGAGAGGCTGCCGGCGGTTTCCCCGGGGCAGTCTATTCCGGTCTTTGCTCCGAAACCAAAATCGCGCAGCGTTTTGTAAAGAGATTCAGGCCCTGTGATTTCGCCGACTTTGACAGCACCGATGTTGCTTGAATGTTTGATGATCTGCTGTAAAGACAGCCATCCATACGGGCGGGTATCGTGAACAACCTCTTTTCCGATCTTGTAAGCTCCGTTTTCGCAATAAAATATACTGTTGGGCAAGCTGCTGCCGGATTCCATTGCCGCTGCCGCACTGAAAATCTTCATGGTTGAGCCTGGTTCAAAGGGGTCGGTTATGATCCTGTTTCTCCATAGTTTTTTGTCGAAGTCATTAAAGGCATTGGGGTTGAAAAAGGGAAAGTGAGCCAGTGCCAATATAGCCCCTGTTTTGGGCGCCATTATGATTGCCATTCCGGATTTTGCTGAAAATTCTGTAACCGCTTCTTCAAGTGCTTTTTCAGCAATGTATTGGATTGTGCTGTCAATGGTGAGGATAAGATTGTTGCCACGATAATTCGAAACCCTCCTTTTTTCAGCATCAAATCCGCGACCAAGAGCATCCTTTAGAACCGTGAATTTGGAGGTGGAACCTCTAAGATGGGCGTCATAATAGAATTCAATACCTTCTATGCCGTGGTCATCGATATTAGTAAATCCAAGAATCTGAGCAGCAAGCATTTTGTTGGGATAGAAACGGTTGTGCTCAGGTATGAAATCGATACCGGCAATTTTAAGATTCCTGACCGCTTCGGCTTCCTTCGGAGTGACTCGACGTTTAATCCATACAAACTTTTTGTTAGATGAAAGTTTATTAATAAGTTCTTTGCTGTCAATTTTCAAGGTCTCTGCAAGTGATTTTGCCATTGCCTGTGCATCTTTAATTTGCGCAGGGTGGGCTGCAATTGATGTCACATCGACACTGACAGCCATTACCTTAAGATTCGTATCGTATATAGTTCCGCGCTTTTCAAAAGATTTGAAAGAGGCTTCGTATTGATTTGCTGCTTTTTGAGACAGCCAGGGACCGCAAAAAATCTGAAGATAAACCGCCTTGGCGCCAATTATCGTAAAAAAGAGGCTAAAGATCGAACCAATTATGATAATGCGAAATCTTATCTGTTTTTTCTCAACGGGTGTCATGGAATAATAATCACCTGCGCCGGAGTGGGTGTTGTCAGGCCGAGCTGGTTTTTTGCTATTTTTGCGATACGATCGGGTGATTTCAGACTTGCCAGTTCAACCTTTAAGTTGTTTTGTAAGTTTATATGCTCCTGATGATGATGAGCAGCTTTTGAAATTTCATATCCGATCCCGACACATTGGACCCGACACCAGGTATATATAAGGAGTTCAGCAATAAACATGGTCATGAAAATGAGCCAGATCATCGTTGTCTTCTGCTTGCGGATATTTTTACGGGCTTTTCGTGCCATTATATTTTTTCAAAGGCTCTTAGTTTTGCACTCCTTGCCATGGGATTTATTTCAATCTCGTCTTTTGTGGGACGCACCACTTTTTTCGTCAAAGAACGAACAATCTTTTTTTGACTGCAGACACATTTCGGAAAGTCGGGTGGACATACACACGTCTTTTCCAGTGCCTTTATTCGATGTTTTACAATTCGGTCTTCAAGGGAGTGAAAAGATAGAACGCAGAGACGGCCTTTGGGGTTTAGGAGATCCGCAACGTTTTCCATGAACAAATCGAGTCTTTCAAGCTCTCTGTTGACAGCGATTCTAAGCGCCATGAACACTCGTGTAGCGGGATGAATTTTTTGATTAAATGATGCTTGCTTAGGCACAGCATCACATACGATTTGTGCCAGCAGTGCACTCGATCTGATTGCTTTGCGCTGCCGTTGCTTCACTATTTTTTTTGCTATTTGCCCTGCCCAGCGTTCTTCTCCGTATTCTTGAAAAATTTTTCTTAGGCTTTTTTCCTCCATACTGTTGATTAAATCTTCAGCTTTTGTACTCGCCTCTACGTTCATCCGCATATCGAGCGGCTCGTTTTTATTGAAACTAAAGCCCCGACCGCTCGATTCGAGTTGATGAAGTGAAATTCCAAGATCAAGAAGAATGCCGTCCACCGCAGCAATTTTCAATTGACTAAGGAGCTCAGGAAGATATACAAAGTTGTCGTGAAAGAGGTGTATGGCTAAATCGAACGGTTTCAGAACCTTTGTTGCGTTTTGGATCGCATCAATATCTTGATCTATGCCTATAAGAACCCCATCCGGGACAATTTTTTCACAAATAGCCCTGGCATGCCCCGAGCCCCCAAGGGTGCAGTCAACATAGATTTTGCCCGGCTTACAGTTAAGGTAATAGAGCACTTGGGGCAGCATTACAGGGATATGTTTGAACGGCATGGAATTAGAGTCCTAATTTTGCAATTTCGTTTCTTACGTCCTCCTTTTTCATGTCTTCTTGTAGATGCATATTTTCCCTTTCCCACTTTTCACGTGACCAGATTTCAAAATGATCGAGGACGCCGATAAGTACAATTTCCTTGTCAAACTCTGCATACTCTCTCAAGATCGGCGGTATCAGGATACGATCCTGTTTGTCGCAGGAACATTCAAATGATCCTCCAATGAAGACCCTTCTGAACCGGCGCATGCTCTCGCTTTTTTCGGCCAGGGACAATATGCGGGTTTCAATATTACGCCATTCCTCAAACGTATAGGCAACAAGTCCCCCGTCCATCCTGGAAATCATTACACCGTTTGATCCCCCTGCGTTGATGACGTCACGGAACCTGGCCGGGATTATTATACGTCCTTTTGAATCGATGGTATGAAATGAGCTTCCTCGGAACATATTTCACCAATTATAACCACTTTAATCCACTTTATCCGGATAAAAGTACATTTTTTAATGTATGTCAAGAAAAAAATACAAAAAATTAATATTTTTTATAATAATTCACAAATGTTAAAAGTATAAATGAAACTTTATTCAAAGTGGAGTATAGTGGATGTGCAAAATAGACCAAAGCTGCAGTTAACAATCCTTTGACAAAAAATAAATATCAGGTATGAAATATGGGCGAGTCAAAGCGAGAAATTGGCTTTGACATGGAGAAAAAACGTAACTTCTCAATAAGTGATGGTAAACAAGATGATAAAAGCCCCACCCACTGATAATAAAATATAAAAAATCTGGAACTCGCATGTAAGTGAGCCTAAAGAAAAAACAGTAGCCAATCCTTTAATA
>JAUVVL010000139.1 GCA_030604635.1 Desulfobacteraceae bacterium | reverse complement strand
ATTAACAGAGTTAAGAGCAGACAGGCATTGGCGGGCAGGTCACTTCAAACTTTTGCGCCGTCTCTTCTGGCAGAGCCGGTTAACTCTGACCTGGCCCAAAGGACCAGATTTTCAAGGTCGAAATAAAAAGTCTATCAAAAAATGACGACTTTCAAAATCCAGGTTAGAGTTTTAGACTCCTAATCATGGCATCCAGATAACGGGATTTCATTTGTTGACTGGCCATTACCTGTTTAATTGGCGGAAGTTTCAGAACAACTCCTAAAACAGCTGCCAACGCCCGATGGCTTTTCAACACCTGATTATCAAAAATGAAATTTTGAAGCTTGCCCCGCTCAATGGCCATAAGCATTACCTGGTGTGCGGTGTTCAGCGGCGTAATCACCCTTTTGGCACGGGATCGCAAGCTAATACAGTCGTCAGGACAAACCCTTGCACAAACACCGCATCCCAGACAGATTTCCTCGTTAACCCGGGCCTTTTTCTTCTTGGGATCATTGGGATCGTTGGCCGAAACCAGGATCATGGCCTCAACCGGGCATACGCTAACACATTTTGAGCATCCTTTACACGCCGCATCTTGAACCTGCGGGATAAAATTGGTGGTATGCACTGGATGCAAAATCCCTAATTTCCGGCCCGCAATCATTGCTTCGCAGCAGCACCCACAGCAATTGCAGATAAAATTTACCCCCTCTCTAACATTATCTCCAAAATGCACCAGATTGTTTTCATAGGCTGTCTCCAGCAGTCCCAGGCATTCCGAAACATCAACCTGCCGCGCAAAGCCATGCTTGACCAGTGATGCCGCCGATGCGTTAAAGGTCATGCATATTTCTTTTGGCGCATCACAGTCCAGGCCAACATGCGCCATTTTATGGCGGCAATAGCAGGTGCTGATCCCGATGTGTGAAGCGGTTTTAATGACCTCGGTCGCCCTTTCATAATCGAGCACGTGCAATGCGTTCTCTTGGGAAAGAACCGGTTCATGAACAAAAACGCGGCCCAGCCGGGTTTCTCCATCAAGAAACAGATCCTTGATAAAATCATCTTCAACATTGATATACTGATAATAGAGTTCGCTTAATACTTTCTGATCAATGTCGTCTCTGACACGCATCAGGGAAAATTCAAAAAATCCCGCCATGGGGGGAGGAAGACAGTAAACCTGACGACCGTTCTTCTCGATATCCATCAGAATCCCCCGGTCGCACAATTCGTCTAAAATTTTCTGAGTGCTGAACCGGTCCATTTTCCAGACCCGGCCGGCCTTTTTTGCGTTAAACAGCCTCAGGGGCAGCAACGAGACCAGCCTGGCTTCTTTCTCGCTAAAAAGCATCTCCAAAATTTTGTATAACAGTTCCGAAGGTGGCGCACCCAGGGGAAACCGATTCAAACGGTCCGTCAGTTTCATATACCCGGATCTATTTGTGTGGTGAGCCATAACGCCTCACATTTGATTTCACCTAAATCCTGCATAAACAATCTTGAAGGGGTTTCAGGTTTCAAGTGTTTTTAGGTATGCCGCTGCTTTCGATATTTCCCTTTCGCTGAACACACGGATATCCTTTTCCTCCAGAAGGGCCACTGTTACGCCTTTACCCGGCTTGTGTGCGCCTGAAAAACTTCCGTCATAAATATATGTGCTGCCGCATGAAGGGCTCCCTTCTTTCAGAATGGCAAGCTTGATCCCCTGAGAAAGAACAAGGTCAAGCGCTTTATAGGCCCCATCCAGAAAATATTCTGTAACATCCTGTCCGTCGATGTTCATGACCCTGGCATAACCTTGCAGAACCGAAATACCATCGCCGTCTGTAATCTCAGCGGAAGGCCTGGGAACTGAAAGCTCTGCGGCAACTTCAGGACAAAAGGACACAACAAGTCCCTGGCTCTGCCAGTGCGCTAATATACTGCTGTCATGTGACATAACCTCAGCATTGTAACGCACCCGTTCCCCGATTAAACATGCGCTGACCAGTACTTTAATCATGTTAATTAGTGTCCAAGATAATTTGTAATAGTTTAGTTCTTTGAAACAAATTGATTTCAAACGAGCTTCAGGTATGATTAAATTTTGTGCTGGAAACTGTTTGAGTGGATTAGGGATCGTTATGAAAGAACCATAAGCGATTTGATTTAAAGATGAAACATCCTATTAAAACAAAAACCATTATTAATAGAACGGGCGGGTTCTTTCATTACGAGCCGTTATCTGCGAGTTTTTTCAGCAAAAATTTAATTATACCTGAAGCGGTAATATTTTCAAAAAGCTAAGGCGTTACGATAATTTAATTTTTTGAAATGAGCTATGCGATTAAAGACGATCATAATAGAACTGCTTGAATGAATTGGATGTTTAGGGTTTTTTCTGAAATGTCCACCTTCGGCGTACTATTGGTAATGATTTTTTCATCTTTTCAACAGGAAATAATCTATTGACAAATTTTGTCACAACTATAACAAAATTGACGAATATATTAGTTGATTTTAACAAAAAGATTGTTTAAAATCAACAAAATACATCCGAGTTGGTTAGGTTTTTTTTATTTGTCAATTAAATCTAAGTGTTATTATAATGTTAAAAAAGATTGTTTCTTCCAATATACTGCTAATCTCCTTATTAACTCTGGTGATTCTTGGAGGGATGCTGTTTGAATTTTATCCATTGCAAACCCTCGAATACAAAGCCTATGACCTAATTGCCGGCCGCCCTCGCAGCAAAGAGGCCGATCCGGTTGTGATCGTGGCGATTGACGAAAAAAGTATTAAGAGTATCGGCAGTTGGCCCTGGCCCCGCTCTTATATTACCGATATGGTACGCCGTCTTTCCGGGTACGGCACCAATACACTCGGCATCTGCCTTTTATATCCCCACCATGAATTGAATCCGGGCCTCCAGGAAATTAAAATCCTGAGAAAAAATATAATAGAGAATGTAGTAAAGAAATCATTCCGCATGGGGAATAAAACCTTTAACAAATTGAATCAAATTCTGGCAGGAACTGAGAAGAGATTGAGTCATGACGCCGGTCTGATCTCTGCTGTTAAATCCGCCAGGAACTCGGTTTTGCCCATACAGTTCACCATCGGACCTCCGGCAGATAAAAAGACCTCCAAAATGTCGAGACTCTTGATCAATAACTCCCTGAAGATAAAAAAGGGCGCTGTTGACTCCTCAACACAGCTTTTAAAATTCGGAAACTCTGTCGATTTCTTGAAAAAGAAAACCGTTACCGCCAATGCGGTTACTAAGCCCTTCGGAGAGCTGGCAGTTATGGCAGGAGCGCTGGGGCATATTAACCTGATCGCCGATCAGGACGGCGTAGTCCGTAATGCACCGCTGCTCATAAACTATCAGGGGAGGTACTTCCCTTCCTTTTCCTTGCAAATGGCTGCAAAATACATGGGACAAAGAACAAAGGACATAAAGCCCGGAAAAGATGGAAACGGTTTTACCGGTCTTCGCATCAAGTCCCTGCAAATCCCTACTGATAAATATTTCCGGATGCTTTTCGATTATAACCCTGAGCGGGCTAGTGCCAAAACATATTCCTTTTCAGATGTGCTGAATGAGAAAATTCCTCCGGAAGACTTTCGCAATAAAATCGTTCTGATCGGGGTTACTGCTCAAGGTTTGACGTCTTTCTATAAAACCACTGCAAATTTCGATGCTCCGCTTGTTGAGATTTTGGAAAATGTTCTCGAAAATATTTTGAACCGCACCCACCTTTCCCGGCCGAGTTGGGCCCTTGCGCTGGAAATCCTGATCCTTCTGTATTTCGCTCTTTTTCTCATGTTCGTTATTCCCAGGGTAAACCACAAAGTCGGTGCCTTTATAATTGGGATGTTTATATTAACATGGGTCGGGATTGCCGCGTTTCTTTTAATGGTAAACGGGTTCTGGATTAAGATCTTTGCGCCTGTTTTTCTTTCGATATTCGGTTATGCGATTGTAGGGTTTAAAATACTTTCCAGGAGAAGGCGGGATGACAGATCTGAATTAAACAAAACGCTCGGGCTGTCGTATCAAGGACAGGGTATGCTTGATATGGCGTTTGAAAAGTTCATGAAATGCCCGGCCGAAGACAAATCGATAAAGGGGCTGCTATACAATCTCGGTCTAGATCTTGAACGCAAAAGAATGTTCAACAAGGCCCTGTCCGTTTACGAGCATATTCTCAAGGCCGGAAATTTCAAGGATATCAAGAAAAGGATACAACAAATCAAGACTTCTGGGGGTACACTCGCTGTTGCAGCAGGTCCGGGCGGGCTGAACGCAACCGTATTGCTTGGAGATGCGAAGGCCAAACCTACTTTCGGGCGCTATGAGATCATAAAGGAGCTGGGCAAGGGAGCCATGGGCACGGTTTATCTCGGAAAGGATCCTAAAATTAACAGGGATGTTGCCATTAAAACCCTGCAATTTGAGGGAGTCGATGATAAAGAATTAAAGGAAGTAAAAACACGGTTTTTCCGTGAAGCAGAAGCCGCCGGAAACCTGTCCCACCCAAACATAGTAGCCATCTATGACGCAGGTGAAGAGCACGATATGGCCTACATTGCCATGGAACTTCTCACCGGAGAAGAGCTGACAGCTTATTGCCGGAAGGGAAAACTTCTTCCACCTAAAAGTGTGCTTAAGACAATTCTTTCTGTAGCCCAGGCCCTTGATTACGCCCACAGTCAGGGGGTTATACACCGCGACATTAAGCCGGCCAATATTATGCTTCTAAAAGACGGCCAGGTGAAGGTAACCGACTTCGGTATAGCCCGGGTATTAACTGCGACACAGACCAGTACGGGAATCGTTCTCGGCACTCCAAGCTACATGTCGCCGGAACAGATTGCAGGAAAAAGGGTTGACGGTCGTTCGGATCTTTTTTCTCTAGGGGTTGTTTTATATGAGATGTTGTCCGGGGAAAGGCCGTTTAAAGGCGACAGTATTACCAACCTGCTGTACGCCATCACCAACTCATCCTATGAGCCGCTTTCTTCAGTATCCCGCACCGTCCCGACCTATTGCGAGAAAATCGTTGAAAGGCTGCTGCAAAAGGGTGTGACCAAAAGGTTCGCCACCGCTTCGAAAGCAGCCGATGAAATCCGGCTGTGCTTAGGAATGCTTTAACCCATCCATTACCTCTTCTGCTGCTTTTATTGTTGCATCAATGTGCTCCCTGTTATGTGCCGCTGATAGAAAAAGAGCTTCGAACTGGGAAGGTGCAAGGTAAACGCCTTTCTGTAACATGCCGTTGTAAAAAGCCGAAAACATTTCAAGGTCACTGGCCTTGGCATCATCAAAATTCAGAACACTCTTTTCGTTGAAAAAAAGGCCGAGCATTGACCCGATCCTGGCGCCCATGACATCTATGCCCGCATTTTCGGCAGCTTTTTCAAGACCAGTGGCAAGATGATCCGCTTTTTCATCCAAAGTTTCATAGAAACCGGGCTCCATGAGCTGCGTAAGGGTTGCAATACCTGCCGACATGGCCAGGGGATTGCCTGAAAGTGTTCCTGCCTGATATACAGGACCCTGGGGAGCGATGTGCTCCATGATTTCCCGCTTACCGCCATAAGCGCCAACCGGCAACCCTCCGCCGATGATTTTACCCAGACATGTCACATGCGGAGAAATTCCATACAAAGATTGGGCGCCGCCATGGGCCACTCTGAACCCGGTCATCACCTCGTCAAATATCAGAATGCTGCCGTTTTTTTCGGAAAGTTCCCTTAAAGTTTCCAGAAAACCGTCCACCGGTGCCACCAGCCCCATATTTCCGGCAACAGGTTCGACAATGATACACGCGATCTTATCACCCTGCTCGCCCATTACCTTCTTGATGCAGTCGATGTCATTATAAGGTAGCGACAGGGTATGGGCCACAAAGGATTTCGGCACACCGGGACTTCCGGGAATACTCAACGTGGCAACGCCTGACCCTGCTTCCACAAGAAGGGCGTCGGCATGACCGTGATAGCACCCGTCAAATTTGACGATTGTATCCCGGCCGGTAAATCCGCGGGCAAGTCGTATGGCGCTCATGGTCGCTTCTGTGCCGGAATTCACCATGCGGACCATCTCAATGGATGGGACTGCATCAATTATCATTTCAGCAAGTTTGATTTCAAGATCAGTGGGCGCTCCAAAACTGGTGCCTCTTTTCAAAACACTGGAAATCGCTTCTATAACAGCAGGGTGTCTGTGCCCAAGAATCATGGGACCCCATGAACCGATATAGTCGATAAAGCTGTTACCATCTTCATCAAAGACCAGGCATCCTTCGGCATGAGCAATAAAAATCGGTTCTGTTCCCACCGATCTGCAAGCACGTACAGGACTGTTAACACCGCCGGGAATTATCTCCAATGCCCGTTCAAAAAGTTTCTGAGATTTTTCGCATTTCATGGTTTTAGAGTCCTTTCAATTATGTTAAACTTGTTGAAATATTATGATTGATGGCCATGTAAAAAGTCCTTTTTACATGGATTAAGGAATTTAGGGATTAAGGAATTGCGAATTATTTAAAGACATTATGAATGCGTAAAATTGAATAATTCAGCAAGTTTTGACTTTTTACGAAATCGTCATGATTGATGGTTTCGCAAAAAGTCAATTTTAATGCTGGATGCCAGCCTACGCGGGCATGACGATATTTTTATCTATTTGATATTACTTCCTATATTGTCATGCCCGCGCAAGCGGGAATCCAGAAAAGTGGTAAATTTTGACTTTTTACGAAGCCACCATGATTACTTTATTGAAAATATCAGAGACTTTTTTTCAGGTCAAGCAGGGTTTTTTTGATAATGGCACAACAAAGATCCATTAAACAGCTTTCCAAGTTCATCTCCTATGTTCTGGGACGTAAACCCTATGAGTTCGGGTTGGTTCCGGAACAGGATGGATTTGTTAAAATCAAGGAATTGATAAAAGCTTTCTGCGAAGAGGACGGTCTGAAATATGTTCGCAGGTCTCACATTAGTGAGATCCTTATGACCCTGCCAAATCCACCGATTGAAATTAAGGACAACCTTATTCGGGCAAAAAACCGTGATAAATTGCCCAAGCATACCCTGGCGCAGAACCTTCCAAAACTCCTTTATACATGTGTAAGAAGAAAAGCTTATCCCTTTGTTGTGGAAAATGGTATATCCCCTATGGGTTTCAGCCGGGTCATCCTGTCATCTGATCGCAATATTGCTGAAAGAATGGGGAAACGGATAGACCCGATGCCGATAGTTCTTACAGTTCAAACCCGGAAATCACTTGATAAAGGCATCGTCTTTTATCAAGCCGGTGATATGCTCTTTCTTGCTGAATCTATCCCGCCAGGTTGTTTTACAGGCCCTTCGTTGCCAAAACAAAAACCAGCATATATAAAGAAGGAGCCCACCGAAGAACATGCATCACAGAAATCCCCCGGCAGTTATTTGCTTGAACTGAAAGATAAAAAAGATCATAGAAAGGCGTCTAATCCCAAAAAGAAAAGAAAAGAGGTTGCCTGGGAAGAAGATAGAAAAAGAGGGAAAAAACAAAAACAGCGTAAAGAGCGACCGCCATGGCGTAGTTGAATGCCGGCCAAAAATGCTCAATGTTGCTCACAAAAGACTTTTTACGTAGCCATCAATATTTCGAATACCGATTTAAAATATCCCCGATTTTCAATAAAAAAATTGACAACATCTCATAAAGTTGTTACGAAGCTCAACTTGTTTATTAACTTACATGCCTCACTGGGCCGTTAGCTCAACCAGGCAGAGCAACTGACTCTTAATCAGTAGGTTGAAGGTTCGATTCCTTCACGGCCCACCAATAAAATCAGTTGTTATACCAAAACTATGTGGTTGCAAAAGCAGTTTATATTTTATTAATAAATATCATTGATCCTTGCTCTGGATTATCACCAGGGCTTAATATCCAAAAGGAGGTTTTATGAGAAAGTACGAAACAATCTTTATTGTCGACCCTGATCTATCAGCTGATGAACGCGCCCCCCTTCTTGAAAGAATAAAAGACCTGATCCCCCAACAAGGAGGGTTGCTTATTATGGTTGACGAATGGGGGGCTCGAAAGCTTGCTTATGAAATCAAGAAAAAGGCTCGCGGTTATTATGTTCTTTTGGATTACTGCGGAACAGGCGCCCTTGTGGATGAGATCGAACGGCTTTTCCGGATAGATGATCGGATTCTGAAATACATGTCCGTTTTGCTCGAAAAGGATGTTGACCTTGAAAAAGTTAAAGATGAAATTGCCCGGGCAGAAGCCAAAGACGATCAGTCTGATGAATCTGAAGTTGGCCAAGAGACTTCTGATGTCCCTGAATCTGAAGCAACAGAGAGCGAAACAAATGATGAATCTGAAGTTGATCAAGAGACTTCTGATGTCCCTGAATCTGAAGCAACAGAGAGCGAAACAATACAACCCGAAAGCAACGAAGAGGAGTTATAAATGGCTGTGCGCTTCACAACCTCCAAACGCAAAACTGGTGGTAACAGAAAAAAAAGGGTTTTCCACCGTCGAAAAGTTTGCCGTTTCTGTGCCGATACCAGTCTTGTTATAAATTACAAGGACGCAAAATCACTTCGCTATCTTATAACAGAACGTGGAAAGATCATTCCAAGGCGTATATCCGGAACATGTGCAAAACACCAACGTTCCTTGACACATGCAATCAAGCGTGCCCGTACAATCGCGCTTCTGCCTTTCGTGGGCACCCTGGACCATAGCTGAATATATTCAAGCCGCCTCAAAGGAGAAGATTGTAGTGCCTCAAACCGTTCCATGGGATATCTCAAAGGATATCGCAAGCGGTATTGCGATCACGAGCCTAATATTTGCAGCATCAGTTTATTTGCCGATCATCGGATTTTTCTGTGCTCTTTTTATTCCCTTGCCGACGCTTTTCTATCGCTCAAAACTAGGGCGAACGGCCGGAGCTATAGTACCGATTTTCACCATCATATTGATGGTTGTAATTCTCGGCGGTATATCGTTATACATCCTGTTCTTTGCTGAACTGCTTTTACTCGGCTTTGTCCTGAGCGAGCTTATTGAGCTGGATCTTTCCATCGAAAAGATAATGTTATATGCATGCGGTTTCGTGACATTCACCGGGATTGCCGGCCTGCTCTTTTACAGCAATATTTCTGATACAGGCATTTATGCCCTTACAGCGGAATATGTAGCCAAAAACCTCGAGCTTACCCTATCGCTGTATGAAAATATGGGGGTATCGCAAGAAATCATCCACATGATTTCAAATTCACTGGAAAATATCGAGTATTATATGGTTCGAATCATTCCCGCGCTTGTGGTTGCCTCATTTTTTATTATATCCTGGATATGTCTGCTGCTCGCAAAACCGATACTTCAAAGCCGGGAACTATTTTACCCTTCATTTGGAGCTCTTAAACTTTGGAAAGCACCAGAATTTCTTGTCTGGGGCGCCATCGGATGCGGCCTGTTGCTTCTTTTGCCTGATAGAGCTTTTAAAATTTTCGGTTTAAACGGCCTGATAATCCTGATGATCATATATTTTTTTCAGGGTATTGCCATTGTATCGTTTTATTTTGAAAAAAAAAGATTTTCCCGTATGCTCAGTTTTTTTTTATACAGCCTTATTGCCTTTTCGAAGGTAATACTGCTTGTTGTAATTGGTCTCGGTTTTTTCGATATGTGGCTGAATTTCAGAAAATTAGAACTTAAGTAACATTTTAGCCCTCTGAAAACATTATCGCATTCAGATAATCCGGTTTTAAACCGTGTCAAACTCGTGCATAAGTGAGCGTAAAGAAAGAACAGGTGCTATCCTGTATATAAAAGCCGATTAAATGCGCATATTATTTAACT
>JAUVVL010000072.1 GCA_030604635.1 Desulfobacteraceae bacterium | reverse complement strand
TAAGGCGAGCATAATAAAGTGGACATGTCTCAGATTGCCCTCGGCAGGCGCATCCGTGCGGGATGGTTCTAAGGCTCACTACGGGCGTCCCGTGAACTCGGCCCCGCTTTCAGCGGTGCCTCAGACATCACGGAACGCTGTCCTGCGTTTCGCCAAGAACCATCACCGTCCGGCTGCAATTTGCCTCGGGCAACCCGCTCCATGTCTAAATCAGAACGCTCGGATTAGTAAGAATGTAACAGTTTAGTTCTTTGAAACAAATCGATTTCAAACGAGCTTCGGGTATGATTAAATTTTGTACTGGAAACTGTTTGAGTCGATTATGGATCGTTATGAAAGAACCATAAGCGATTTGATTTAAAGATGAAACATCCTCTTAAAACAAAAACCTTTATTAATAGTCCGGGCGGGTTCTTTCATTACGAGCCTTTATCCACGAGTTTTATCCGCCTTCGGCGTGATTTTTCAGTAAAAATTTAATTATACCTGAAGCGGGAATATTTTTAAAAACTAAAGTGTTACTTAAGAATATTATTAATTGACTAAATTTCCAATTGCGGTAGAAAATATATATTAGTCATTTCTTATAAAATTGTTTGATTCCAGCTTCACGAGATCAGGATTCTGATATGAACGAAATCGATAAGCAGAAATTTATCAATGTCGCGATTTTGGAGAATATAATAGAGGCTCAACTGATCGACTCCATCCTGAACGAACAGAACATTCCCCACCTGATTCGATCATTTTATGATACTGCTTATGATGGATTGTTCCAATTTCAAATGGGATGGGGTGAACTATGTGCACCCCTTTCACACAAACAGGAAATAATTGATATTTTAAATGACGTTAGATCAAAAAATCATGATTTTCATGAATAACCGATGGCATTCGCCAGAAACCTTGTAAAAGGAGGTTAAGCCATGTCTGAAAAAAGAGTCGTCCATTCTTCAGATTTTGAAATTGCGCTTGAGGTAGGCCGTCCGCCCAACGTGAAAAAGCTCTTCCCAAATTCAAAAGCCTTGATTGTAAGTGGAAAGTTCATAGACCGGGCCATGCTCGCAAAAGGTAATGCCATTGCCATGGCTGCCAATGGACGAAACAGTTTTGTGATTCGCGGGGCCCTGAAGGCAGCCCAGAGGGCTAATGCCGCTGTAATCATAGAGATCGCCAAGTCAGAGGGGGGTGCCAATGCCTATTGTGCTGTAAATTACTGGAATATTGCCCGCCAGGTCGATGCAATCTGCAATGAACTGGGCATCACCATCCCGGTAGCGATTCACGCCGATCATTATGGAATCAAGAAAGAACAGGACATTAATGACGCCAAGATAGAGATTCCAACTCTGTTTGAGGCTGGTATGACCTCAATTGCCATCGATGCATCTCATCTGCCCGATGACCAGAACCTGATGGCCAACCTGGAACTGAGTCCTTATGTGCCTGAATGGGCCGGCCTTGAAACCGAAGTAGGTGAAATTAAAGGGAAATCAGGGCTCTCAACTGTGGAAGAAGCCCTATTCCTTATACAGGGTCTGAACGCCCATGATATTTTTCCGGATTGGATCGCCTTAAACAATGGAACGACCCATGGCATTGAAGAAAGCGATCAGGGAATACAGATCGGTTTAACCGCCGAAATCCATGAAGCTTTGGCAAATTATAAGATTTCCGGCGCCCAGCATGGAACATCCGGGAACAGCTCCGACAGGTTGAGAGAAATAGCGGCAAAAACCAGGACCACCAAGGCAAATGTGGCCACAGCCCTTCAGATGATTTCCTGGGGCCTTGAGGTTAACGATTACGGCAATGCCATACTCGACGATGAAGGCAACCTCATAAAGGTTAAAGAACAAGGTGTCACCGATAAGATGTGGCAAGAAATGGTTGCATATGCTGAATCAAAAGGCCTAAAAGGTGGGAACTATAAGAAACTCAATCTTCCGTTTGAAAACAAGCTTCTTGGACAGACAGAAACGGTTAGAGCAAGAATGGTCAAAAGGGTTGAAGATTTTGTTTATAACATGCTTGTAAATGTCTTTAATGCTGAGGATACAGCTTTCCTTGCCATCAATGCGATCCTCGAGGCCGGAACATATGATCCAGGTGCGAAAGCAAACAGGATTGAAGACCCTGATGAATGGACTCCGGAAAAAATTGTCAAACGGGATGCCTCTGTAACTTCCGACAAGGGGCCGGAGGGAGATTTCGACGATTAACAATGCGAAAAAAAAAATTTTGTCATTTTTGCGGCACAAAACTCACAGAAAAGATGTTTGAAGATAGCCCGCGTCTTTTCTGTAAGCAGTGTAGTGAACCCCTTTACGAAAACCCCATACCTGCCACTTGCCTTGTTGTGGTGGATAACAGGAACAGGGTGCTTCTCGTAAAACGGAGCGTAGAGCCCAAAAAAGGGTTCTGGTGCCTTCCGGGCGGCTTCATGGAGCTTGGTGAAACCCCTGAAAAGGCGGCTTTAAGAGAACTTAAAGAAGAAACAGGGCTTTCAGGCCAGATCGACATGCTCCTCGGAGTCTCCTCAAATTCCAGCGCCCAGTATCACACAGTCCTCATGGTCGGATTTCTTGTTAAAAGTTATACCGGCACCCTTGTCGCCGGCGATGATGCAGATGATGCAGCCAGTTTTTATTATGATGAACTGCCGGAAATCGCTTTTGAAAGCCACGCGAAATTCATCAGGATATATTATACAGCCTATTCGTCTTAACCCGTAAAGACCTTTGAGAAACGCCCCCTTTTGCCCAATTTCTGTGTCAGACTTAAATTTTAATCCTCAAAATACTCAATGTATTCCTGCGGTTAAAATTTTCGTCTTCCTTGAACTTGAACAAAATTGAACATTTCTCAAAAGTCTCCCAAATCCCTCATTAAGGACCAGATAAATTCTTCATGAGAATTTCGGGCTAATCGATTTTGCTCTTAGCTTCCTCCCACAATCCGTCCAACTCATCCTGTGAAAACGATTCCATGTCCTTTTGACTTTTTGAAACCTGTTTTTCCATATGCTTAAAGCGTTTTTCAAACTTTTTTGTGGAGCCTCTCAAGGCGATTTCAGGGTGGATATTCGCGAATCGAGCCAGATTTACAAGCGTGAAAAGGACATCTCCAAATTCCAGAGCTAAAATATCCTGATCTTTTGGGGCCTGATTTAGTCCTTTCAACTCGGTTTTCAATTCAGACCATTCCTCTTCAACCTTTTGCATAACACCGGAAATGTCACTCCAGTCAAATCCTGTTTTTGCGGCACGCTCGGAAATTCTGTAAGCACGCATCAAGGCCGGAAGGCTGGCAGGTACCGAATCTAAAATCGAAGCCTCTGGATCGTGTTGCTTTTCTTTCATTTTAATCTTGTGCCATTGCACTCTGACCTCTTCAGCACTGCCGACCCTGTCCTTGCCGAAAACATGTGGATGGCGACGGGTCATTTTCTCGGTATTTACATCCACAACGTCCTTGATATCAAAATGTCCCATTTCCCGGAACAGACTGGCGAGGAAAAGTATATGAAACAATACATCTCCAAGCTCTTCACAGACATTATCATGGTTTCCTGATTCAATGGCATCGACAAGTTCGTATATCTCCTCTACCAGGTAAACCGCTATGGTTCGAGGAGTCTGCTTCTTGTCCCAGGGGCATCCGTTTTCCCCTCTTAATGTCTCAATCAATTCGATTATGGCATCGATTTCCAATTTGATTCGCCTCCGCCCCGCCAGCCTCGCCCGTCCGCCTCACTCCGCTTGGCTGGAGGGCGGGCCTGAACGAAATTTGGCGGTCAGGTTATAAATTAAAAAACCTTTTGGTCTACTTTTTTTTCTTCCAGGCTTTTTTTGATTCAGTTATTTTGGCAACAAAAGCATGTCTCATATCTTTGGAGACAACTTTTGCCATCTTCTCGGAAACCAATGCCACATGGGGAGAAAGAAGTGAATCTTTGATAACAGGTGTGCCCTTGGGGAGAAAGGCGGTGAGGGTAATCAATAGAACCGAGGCAATCAGTATCCCTTTCACGGTACCGAATCCAGCCCCGCAAATACGATCAACCCAACCCAAAAAGGCTATGTTAAGTATATAATGGATGATTATACCCAAGATGCTGATAATAATTAAAACAAAGCAAAAAATGATCAAAAAACTCAATATGTTAAGGTATCCGGCGTTGGCAATCCATCTTGACAAGGGTTTTGCAAGCACCATGTAGTAGGTATAAGCAGCATAGAAACCCCCGAATACACCGATTAGAGAAAACAATTCCTTTATAAGCCCTCTGAAAATGCCCCTTATCACGCAATAACCTAAAATCACTACAACTATAATATCAAATAAATTCACGGCACACCGTCATAAAACCGTCTGTTGATGCTATGGCAGAAAGAAATAAAAAAAATTGTAACAGTTTAGTTCTTTGACGCAAATCGATTTCAAACGAGCGGTAATATTTTCAAAAAGCTAAAGTGTTACAAAAAATTTATTTTGAAAATATAAAAATACAAATAAAATCAAAAATTGAAATTTATAATAAATTTCAGGTACTCAAACTAACAAAGCCGGAATTTTGAGTCAAGTTGTTTTTCTTTTTCGCTTTTACCCGAAATTGTAGTTTGCAATCATTTAAAAAGTTATGATATGAATAATTTTTTAAATCAAATATTGACAGTCTCGTAAAAAGTCAAAATTGCGATGGCAAAGTAATCCCGCCTTGGCGGGACCAAATTCAAGGCGCGCGAATTTCGTGTCATACCGCTAACGCGGTACCCGAAGGGTGCGTACTTAGCGTACGCCGCAATGACAACGAAATGAAGCGCAACGCAGTCCCGCTCAAGCGGGATTTACGAAGCCATCAATATTGGCCGGCTCAATCCAACAATATGGATAGAATTTCCGAAAATAATCAGACCAGGTTAACTTTCTCTGACATAGATCTGGCAAAGCAGCTTTTCGGCGAATATAACAGCAACCTTCAAAGAATTGCGGACGCAATAGATGTATCAATCAATGCCAGAGGTAACACGGTATTTATTCAGGGGGATAGTATTGCAGCAAGCCTGGCGAAAAACGTACTCAATCAACTTTACGGCTTGTTAGAAAATGGTTATCCCATTTATCCCAACGATGTCGATTATGCAGTCAGGATTCTGAGCGAAGATGACCGCACTAAGCTCAAAGATCTATTTTTGGATACAGTCTACGTAACCTCTAAAAAGCGCTCTGTAATTCCCAAAAGCCGTGCCCAAAAAGAGTATATAGACGCCATCCGCGTCTCTGATATGGTTTTCGGGATCGGGCCTGCCGGAACAGGCAAAACGTATCTTGCCATGGCCATGGCGGTTGCGGCACTTTCAAAAGGTGAGGTTAACCGAATAATTCTCACCCGACCTGCGGTCGAGGCGGGTGAAGCGCTCGGTTTTTTACCCGGAGGTCTTGCGGAAAAGGTTGATCCGTATTTAAGACCCCTTTACGACGCGCTTCACGATATGATGCGCTTCGAAAAAGTGTCGAACCTGATAGATCAAGGTGTTATAGAAGTTGCGCCCCTTGCTTTCATGCGTGGCCGAACCTTAAACGATTCTTTCATTATTTTAGATGAAGCCCAAAACACAACTTCTGAACAGATGAAGATGTTCCTGACAAGGCTTGGATTCAGCTCCAAAGCGGTCATTACGGGTGACATAACCCAGATTGACCTTCCTGTTGAGAAGCCTTCGGGGCTTGTTGAAGCCAAGAATATCTTACAGGGAATAGAAGGAATAAAGATCATCTTTTTTTCAAAAAAAGATGTTGTACGGCATGGACTGGTACAGACAATTATCAAAGCATATGAAGATCTGGATGCCAGCAAAAATAAATAGTATCGAATTTAACATTCTGGTTTTCACAGGGCTTTTCGGGTTTAGCTCACTTACTCAGCTTATTTTGATAGGCTTATAGCCAAGTGGCAACTATTACACCAAGCAAAACCTATAACCCGTGGCTTGTAATGAATATACAAAAAAGCAAAATATCCTTAGGTGAGCTCTTTGGCGCCAGCAACTACGTTCGCTGGGGCATTCTAATAAGTGTTTCCATAATTTTCACCATTTTACTTTATCCGAACCTTGTTATCAAAGAGTATACTTACAGAGTTGGTGATGTTGCCAGGGGGAATATCAAGGCCACAAAAGATTTTTTATTAGAAGACAAGGATGCCACAGAAGCCAACCGCAGGCAGTCGGTGGAAAAGGTTTTGACGGTTTACGATCATGATGCAACCCTTGCCGACAAAATAAACCAGCATGTGAAATCAGCCTTTGATGAGCTTCGGACGATTATTGAAGCTGAAAAAAAACAAAACAAAGATGCACTAAAACATTCAAAGACCGCTTCAACCGGTAACGTCAAGAAAAAAACATCCGTTCACGACCTTATCTGGCAAAAGAAGGCGGACTTTGAGAAAAAAATCGGCATTTCTGTCAGCAACGGTGCATATAAGATCTTAGAAAATGAAGCCTTTTCACATGACGTTACAAGTCTTATCTCCATGATTTTAACAAAAATATTAGAAAACGGAGTTGTTGTAAACAAAGAACTGCTTCTCAGAGAAACCGATAAAGGGATAATTTTAAGGGATATCGCAACAAAAACAGAAAAAGTTGTTCGCAAATTAAAGCATTTTTACGGTCTCGACCAGGCCAAAACCATGGTCAGAATTATCGGCCAACCCCTCCTCAAAAATCAAAATTATACCTTGCGCAACACGGTTGTGGATTTTACACAAAGACTCATCCAGCCCAACATAACCCTTAACAAAAGTGAATCCGAGGAACGGAAAAAAAAGACTGCTGAAGAAATCAAGCCGACACTATACAAAATAAAGGCCGGAGAAATGCTATTACGCGAGGGTGAAAGGGTTACCAAAGTCCAACTTCTAAAACTCAAAGCCTCTCCTGCACGGAAAAAAAATGAGCAAATATTGGTAAGTTGCGTCGGATCTACACTGATAATCCTGTGCATCCTAATGACGGCATATATCCTCCATATACATCATCAAAGCCAATCTGCTCTCAAAAACAACAAGAACCTCCTCTTTTTCGCCACCATTCTAATAACCTTTTTTTTCATTGCCAGATTATCAGCATCTTTTGCTGAATCCATGACCCATTATTCACCTTTTTCCATATCGCCCTCATCAATCTCTTACGGTATTCCTCTTGCTTCAGGCGCCATGACCATATGCCTGTTTGTAGGCCTTGAATTTGCCATTCCCATGGCCATGTTAATTGCAATCGGTGCGGCTATCATATTTCAAAACAGATTTGATATTTTCATCTACTTCCTGCTGAACAGCTCAATGGCAGCATACTGGATGCAGAATTGTAGGGAACGCAAAGTATTCATAAAGGCAGGCGTAAAACTCGGATTTCTGAATGTGATACTTGCAACGGCAATCGATGCTTATACTGGAGACTTTTCCGGTTCCAAACCACTGTGGGACTGGGCCTTTGCTTTTACGGGGGGCGTCGGAGCAGGAATCGTTACAGCCGGCATCGCACCGCTTGTGGAAATCGCCTTTGACTACACGACAGATATCAAACTTCTTGAGCTTGCAAACCTCGATCGACCTATTCTCCGGAGACTTATGATAGAAGCTCCAGGAACGTATCATCATTCTGTCATTGTCGGCACCATGGTTGAAGCTGCGGCATCTGAAATCGACGCCAACCCCTTGCTTGCCAAAGTCTGTGGTTATTATCACGATATCGGCAAGATAAAAAAACCGCTTTATTTTATCGAAAACCAGACAAACGGCGTTAATAAACATGACAAGCTTGCGCCTTCAATGTCAAGCCTTATACTGATCGCCCACATCAAAGACGGTGTGGAGATCGCCAAGAAAGACAAACTCGGGCAGGTCATTGTCGACACCATCAGGCAATCCCACGGAACAAGCCTTATAAGTTATTTTTATAATAAGGCAAAACAACTAAGAGGTGAAGATGCAGTAAATATTGACGACTTCAGGTATCCCGGTCCAAAACCTCAGACCAGGGAAGCTGGCCTTGTCATGTTGGCAGACATGGTTGAAGCAGCATCAAGGACCCTTGCTAATCCAACACCGTCCAGAATACAGGGACTTGTCCAAAATTTGATAAACAAGGTTTTTTCGGATGGCCAGCTTGACGATTGTGAACTGACCTTAAAAGATCTGCATAATATTGCAAAAAGCTTTAATAAAATATTAAATGGAATACACCATCACCGCATTGAATATCCTGAAACACCTCTATTAAACAACGGAAAGGGGAAAAATGGAAGTCCTGATAGACAACAGGCAAAACAAACACGCGATAGCTCTAAAAGAGATACGGCAAAAGGCCAAAACCATCTTAAACGCCTTGGACTGTCCTGAAGGAGAACTTTCCATCCTGATCGTTGACGATCCTCAAATAGAGGTGCTAAATAGAGAATATCTCAATCGATACGGCCCAACAAATGTTATTGCCTTTCCCATGCGCGCAGGCCGATTTTCAAATATTGCCCCGCAGCTTTTAGGCGACGTGGTTATTTCCGTTGAAACTGCCGCAAAAGAGGGGAAAACTGCCGGCATCAGCATGGAAGAACGTTTTACCCGACTTTTGGTGCACGGTATTCTTCATCTGCTGGGTTATGATCATGAAAAGACCGAGCAAGAAGCTCAAAAGATGGAAAAAAAGAGTAATGAAATTTTGGAATTACTGCAATCCCTCAATTCATTTTTATATCTGGAGGTTCACTGATGGCTGGATTATCTGTAAATATTGACCACGTTGCGACATTAAGAGAGACCAGGAAGATCAGCTACCCTGACCCTGTGGCAGCAGCAGTCCTGGCGGAATTGGCCGGGGCAAATGGTATTGTGGTTCACTTGAGGGAAGATAGACGTCACATCCAAGACCGTGACGTCAGAATCTTGCGACAGATTGTTCAGACCAAGCTTATTCTGGAAATGGCTTCAAACCATGAAATGGTCGGGATTGCTCTGGATATACAGCCCGATCTCGTGACCCTGGTACCGGAAAAGCGCGAAGAACTTACAACTGAAGGTGGACTGGATCTTATTACGCAAAATAACGCTATAGCTGAAACTGTCGACACATTGCAAAATAGCGGTATCCCTGTATGTATCTTCATCGATCCTAATCTCGATCAGATAAAGCTGGCCCACAAGATAAATGCGACCATGGTTGAAATCCATACTGGAACATTCTGCGAAGCAAAAACATTAAAGAAAAGAAACCAGGCTTTTTCCAATATTGTGGACACCGTCAAATTCGCCCACAAACTGAAAATCGGCGTCAATGCCGGCCATGGATTGTGTTATAATACCATAACGGCTTTTAAGGGGCTTCATGAAATCGAGGAATTCAGTATCGGGCACAGCATAGTCTCAAGAGCGGTACTTGTGGGTATGGAAAGGGCTGTGAAGGAGATGATAACTCTCATCAAAGAACTGTAGCCCCGTGTATCAGAAATCCTGCATCTTGGAATGGCAAGATGAAATTCGGATTTTTATAAAATTTGTCACATTTCGAGACCTTTGAAAAATGCTTCCCGCTAAAGCGGGATTCAAGTTCAAGGAAGGCAAAAATTTTAACCACAGGAATACATGGAGTATTTTGAGGATAAAGCTAAAGCTTCACTTCGTGCAAAATTTGAGCCTGACACAGAAATTGGGCAAAAGGGGGCGTTTTGCAAAGGTCTCATTTCATCTACATGTTGAATTGCCAAAAGTGGTGAAAAGTGCCGTTTCCGGACGAAAAGATTGGAACAGCGTATGTATCTTGTAACCGCAGCTGAAATGAAGAAGATGGACCGTCAGACCATTGAATCGTTTGGTCTGCCCGGCATGGTTCTGATGGAAAATGCAGGCCGGGGGGCAACACAATTTTTATTGGAACAATTTAATGGTCTTGAAAATAAAAGAATTGGCATTGTCGCCGGCCGTGGAAACAACGGCGGAGACGGTTTTGTCATGGCCCGTTATCTTTCTCAAAAAGGGATCAGGGTAACCGTATATCTCCTGTCCCAAAGCACCAAGGTCAGTGGAGATGCCGCCACAAACCTCGCACTCCTGGCTCCTCTGGACGTTCCTGTTATTGAAATGCCGGATCAAGAATCTTTTTCAGCGCACAAAACCGCCTTGCGCCATCACGATATCTGGGTGGACGCAATCCTCGGAACCGGTCTGCAATCGAATGTAAAAGGTTTTTTCAAGGAAGTTATCGATTTTATTAATAATTCAAAAAAACCGGTTTTTGCGGTGGACATACCATCCGGCCTTAATTCAGATACGGGGCAACCATGCGGTGCCTGTATCCGTGCCCATGCCACTGTCACATTTGCATTTGCCAAAACAGGCCATATCCTCTTTCCAGGTGCTGAATACACCGGAAATCTTGAAATCGTTGATATCGGTATACCGGTGCATATCGCGGATAACGTGCAACCTTTGCAATACCTTCTGACACCGGACTTGATACGCACTCTTTTAAAACCCAGGTCTCCTGACGCCCATAAGGGCAATACCGGACATCTCCTGGTCATTGCAGGTTCCCCCGGCAAAACCGGAGCCGCTGCAATGACAGCCATATCAGCCATGCGGGTCGGCGCCGGACTTGTTACGCTCGGGATCCCCGCGAGTTTAAACGCTATTTTAGAAGTCCAGGTTATTGAAGCCATGACCCACCCTCTTCCCGAATCCCTCGATGGTATTCTGGGTGAGTCATCATTCAATACGATTATGGATTTACTTTCCGACAAAAAGTGCCTTACCATTGGGCCCGGCATTGGAACAGCACTTGAAACCAAAACTCTTGTTCATCGCATCATTCAAGAAAGTACGAAACCGATTGTTATCGATGCCGATGGGTTAAACAGCCTGATCGGTCATACCAAAATACTGAAAAATCTCAACGTACCGGTCATTTTGACACCTCATCCCGGAGAAATGGCCAGGCTTCTGAATACAACTGCCGGTGATGTTCAGAAAGACCGTATACTCTGCGCCCGCGATTTTGCAAAAAAATTCAATACACATGTAGTGCTGAAAGGCGCCGGTACCGTCATTGCCCATCCGGATGGAAGAGCCTTCATCAACCCAACCGGCAATCCCGGAATGGCATCCGGCGGCATGGGAGATGTACTGACCGGAATCATAGCAGGCTTCATTACCCAGGGTTATTCACCTGAATCAGCCGCCAATGCCGGCGTCTATCTGCACGGCGCTGCTGCCGATTTGCTGGAAGAAAAAAGCGGGCCTTTCGGTTTTCTGGCAACCGAAGTAATGAATGCCATACCTGAACAGATCAAAAAGCTGGTAGATAAAAACTGAAAATGGGTTCCGAGTTTAAAGTTTCCTCATTCAAATTTCAAATAACAACCCATTCCGTTGAAGAAACCAAGAAGCTTGGTGAAAAGATAGGTGAATGGCTAAATGCCGGAACCGTAATCGCCTTGACCGGTGACCTCGGAAGCGGCAAAACTTCCTTTGTCCAAGGACTTGCCAGAGGCCTTGATGTTCCGGATGTTTACTACATAACCAGCCCTTCTTACACCTTGATAAATGAATATCCGGGCCGACACCCTCTGTTCCATGTCGACCTTTATCGTATCGAAGATCCCGTCGACTTTGAAGATATCGGTCTTTACGAGATACTCGACGATAACGGCGTAGTGGCTATCGAATGGGCAGACAGAATCCAAAAAGAGCTTCTGCCTGACCATGTAATCGTAAACTTTGAAATATCTGATGACGAATCACGAAAAATCTGCTTTACTGCATATGGACTTGAATGCGTTAATCTGTTAAAAAAGCTTGAAAACTTGTGAACTGTGGGATTATTATTAGTCTTTTATTTTAGGCTTTTTCTTCAAAAAGTATTTTGATGTCACCGTGCATCATGCATAGAGACCTTTGAAAAATGCTCAATTTTGCTCAAGTTCAAGGAAGGCGAAAATTTTAACCACAGGAATACATGGAGTATTTTGAGGATTAAAATTTGAGCCTGACACAGAAATTGGGCAAAAGGGGGCGTTTTGCAAAGGTCTCGCATAATGATATGGAGTGAATATGGGTTTAATTGTACAAAAATATGGCGGTACATCCATCGCCAATCTTGAGCGGATCCGCAATGTCGCAGAACGGGTTGCAAAAACCTTTGACCAGGGTAACGACGTGGTTGTCATTCTGTCAGCCATGGCCGGTGTCACTGACGGTCTGATCGATATGGCAACCCAGATTGCCGAATCACCTGACAAACGCGAGCTAGATGTTCTTCTGGCCACAGGGGAGCAGACTACGGCAGCCCTTCTGGCCATGACCTTAAATGCCATGAACTATCCCGCCCTATCCCTGCTCGGGCACCAGGCCGAAGTAGTTACGGACGACACATTCGGCAATGCACGAATTCTCGATATTGGAGCCAGACACATAATGGACATTATCGAAAATCGGAACATCGTCGTGGTGGCAGGATTTCAGGGATGTGACCCTAATGGCAACATTACGACCCTTGGACGGGGAGGGTCAGACACTTCTGCCGTAGCAATCGCTTCGGCATTAAAGGCGGATATCTGCGAAATTTATACCGACGTGGATGGGATCTACACCGCCGACCCAAATATCTGTGAAAAAGCAAGAAAGATTAATACAATTTCATATGACGAAATGCTCAACATGGCCAGCCTTGGCGCCAAGGTCCTTCAGATCCGCTCGGTCGGATTCGCCAAAAAATATAATGTCCCCGTTCATGTAAGATCATCTTTCAATGAAGAGGAGGGAACCATGGTTGTTAGTGAAGATTCCGGCATGGAACGTCTTATTGTATCCGCTGTCACCCACGACAAGGATCAAGCCCGTATAACCCTTAAAAAGGTTCCTGACCAACCAGGAGTTGCAGCCAAAATTTTTACGCCGATCTCTGAATCCAGTATCATTGTCGATATGATCATTCAAAACACCCGCGAAGAAGGTCAAACGGACCTTACATTTACAGTTCCAAAAGCAGCTTTTTCAAATGCCCTGGAGATTGAACGAAATGTTGCAAAAGAAATCGGAGCAGAAGATGTTCTGGGCGATATAAACATTGCTAAGGTGTCTGTCGTGGGCGTCGGAATGAAAAATCATTCCGGGGTGGCATCAAAGATGTTTAACACTCTGGCCAAGGAAAATATAAACATAATGATGATCAGTACATCGGAAATCAGAATTTCCTGCGTCATCGAAGAAAAGTATACAGAGCTTGCAGTTCGTGTTCTTCACACGGCATTTGGTCTGGACAAAGAAGATTAATGAACAGATTTCATACCGATCAGTTGATCTTCGCCATTGTTTTAGCGGCCGCTATTCTGAGTGCCATTATCTACAGAGTTTTTCACGCCTATTGATTACAAGCTGAAACCTTCCTTCCTTAAAGCCTCTTTCAAGGCTGCTCGTGCGAGTAGTCGTGTAGAGTCTAGTGTAGGCAATGGGCAATCACCCGGATCTACAAGAAGGGGAATTTCCGTGCATCCGAGGACCACTGCGTCACAGCCTCGATTCTTGAGTTCCTGAATTACCTTGTTGAAATACAGCCTCGATTCTTCGGAAAAGATGCCGTTAACAAGCTCTTTAAAGATAATGGCGTCGATCTTTTCTCGTTCATCTCCGTCTGGGATCTTGGAGGAGATCCCGAATCTTTTGAGGATCTTAGGATATACGGAGCCCGTCATCAGGTATTTTGTGCCGGTGATTGCCAGATGTTCAAACCCTTTAGATTGCGACTCCTTTGCGACTGCTTCTCCAATGTGAAGCCAGGGAATAGGAGATTCTGCTACGACCAAATCAAATGCTTGATGTATCGTATTGTCGGGGCATATCGCAAACTGTGCTCCGATATCTGCCAACTTTCCCACAGAGGACAACATCAATTTGGCGACCTCCTCCCAATTCCCGGATTGAATGTGGACCATGTATTCACCTAGTGGGTAAGTGTGCATTGACACCTCCGGATGCATGTGCTCACCCATTTGGGCTGGAGCTTCCATACACAAAGATCTATAACAAAGTGCTGCGCCTTCAGCACTGCATGCAACTATTCCAATATGCCTTGACATACTGTTTCCTTTCTCCATTCGGACCGAGCTCATGGACGAGGGCAGCCGAGGCGAGACCTTTGAAAAATGCTTCCCGCTAAAGCGGGATTCAAGTTCAAGGAAGGCGAAAATTTTAACCACAGGAATACATTGAGTATTTTGAGGATAAAGCTAAAGCTTCACTTCGTGCAAAATGTTG
>JAUVVL010000188.1 GCA_030604635.1 Desulfobacteraceae bacterium | reverse complement strand
GGATACGGAGATTCGTTTATCGCCTACACACAGGATTAGCAACATTTTCTATTATGATTATTTTACTGGTGGTCGGTCATCTGATTGTTGATTAGGAGAGTCACTCGCTGGGGGGACCGTGTTCGGAACCATTCTTATTTCAGCCTGTACATTCATGCATATCTATGTTTTTTGGCGTGCCGCCTCCGTACCATTTGTGAAGCGGCATGTTCCCCGAAAGATCCTCATCGGGGCAGGCGTGATCCTGTGGGCCATTTTTTTCTTCGGTCGCGTCATAGGGCACGGCGGAACGGGAGTTTTGGCCGGAACGCTGGAATTCCTCGGAATGAACTGGATGGCCGTTCTATTCCTGACTTTCATCCCTCTCCTTGTAATAGATCTCGCCACCCTCTTCGGCTTCCTCATACCCCGGTTATCGCCCTCACTGCGAGGATGGGCCTTGTTAGTCGGTGTAGTGCTTTCGGTGATCGCGCTCCTCCAGGGCCTGCGGCCGCCGGTCGTACAAAAATACGAGGTGAGCCTTCCCCGCCTTCCCGATGCTATGGACGGGACAGTGCTCGTCGCCCTGTCCGATATGCACCTCGGTTCGCAGCTCGGCGAGCGTTGGCTGGCGGCTCGTATAGCCCAGGTAAAGGCGCAGCGGCCCGACCTTGTGGCCCTGCTCGGCGACATCTTCGAAGGGCATGGTCCACCTGAAGATCAGTTGATTGTAACACTTAAGCAACTCTCCGCACCTCTCGGTATCTGGGCCGTCCCCGGCAATCACGAATTCCACGGGGGAGGTGACATGAGCCTGTTCGAGGAGGTAAGCTTCAAGTTGCTGCGCAACGGCTGGGCTGAAGTGAGGCCCGGTTTCGTCCTGGCAGGCGTGGATAATCTCACCGCCAGACGCCGAAACGGCCAAGACGGCGATCCCATATCGCAAGCGCTCGTGGGTCGGCCCCCCGGTTCTACCATCCTCCTTTCACATACGCCGTGGCAGGCCGAGAGGGCGGCGAAAGCCGGCGCGGGCCTCATGCTATCCGGCCACACTCATGGAGGGCAGATATGGCCATTCGACTATTTTGTGCGCCGCCTCTATCCCCTATTGGAGGGTCGGTACGAGGTGGATGGTATGACAGTTATCGTATGCAGAGGCACGGGCACGTGGGGACCGTGCATGAGGCTCTGGCGCCCCAGC
Organism: Desulfobacteraceae bacterium; assembly: GCA_030604635.1. Classification (GTDB taxonomy): domain Bacteria; phylum Desulfobacterota; class Desulfobacteria; order Desulfobacterales; family UBA11574; genus JAUVVL01. The sequence continues at coordinate 6,539 of JAUVVL010000188.1, read as the reverse complement.
GAGATCCTCCGTGTGACACTGCGAGGGAAGGGGAAAAAGAACTTATCTGAATAATCAACTGGAAAAAAACGAATATCATTTACCAACTTTTACAATTGGAAAATATTACAAAACCAGAGGACGGATTTCTTGTTTTAATGTAATATCAGACCTTTATAAGACATTATGAGATCATTCGAGCAACGATGATAAAGTACACGTCCCCTTGGGGACGCCAATAGTTTTCAATCTAAAGCGCAATCAAAGCTTTGGACATATCCGAATCTTTACCATTCCAACAAAATACTTCAATATGTTGTGGTTTTAATTTCTAAGGCAAATTTGAGATAGCTGCAATGTATCCAGGCGCAACAAAACCCTTTAATGTCTTAGATACGTGGCACGTATCTCAGAGACCAACCCATTCATATTACGACAACTGGATTATTGCTGCTTAACACAATATATTGTATAAGCGCCGATTCTAAATTTTTCATTTGGAATTCAAGATTGCCTTCTATACGTAACAAAATGACATTTGACTTTCAAATGGTTGAAGGCCAAAATTTGCGAGGTTTACGTTCGAAATCTGCAACCTCAACTTTAATCAAATTTGTGACGGTCAATCGGATAAATTCCGTTTCAACCCTCTGGAAAAATCTTATCTTTTTCAGAAAGGTCCCTTCCAAGAGCCAATATGATCTTCCTTTTGGTCTCTATTCGGCAGATACATCCTTTCTTAATTCTATCAATGGTCAAAGGAGAAACTCCCGCTTTCCTGGCAAGCTCGGCTTTGCTCATATAGAGCCCCTCCCTTATCTGTTTTACAGTATTTTGACCCAATTTAACCTCCAGCATTTAGTTCGGTAGGCCTATAACATATTTAATTCCTTGACACAATCAACATATAAAAGTATTTTTCTGGAATGATATAATCCACTATCAGGCATATTTTTTAAGGAGCAACCCGCCATGACACTCACTAAAGCTCAAATCATCGAAGAGATCAGTATCAGAAATGGATTAACAAAGAAAAAATCCACCGAAACAGTCGAAGCCTTTTTGGAAATTATGAAAAAGACCCTTGAGTCCGGTGAGGATGTTTTGATCACTGGCTTTGGTAAATTTTGTGTGAAAAATAAAAAGAAACGACGAGGGCGGAATCCAGCTACTGGGGAAGATTTGATGTTGGCACCCAGGAAGGTTGTTACGTTTAAATGTTCGGGCAAGCTGTGGGAGAGGTTGAATAAAAATATAGTCTGATGTTCCTTGTATTTCAGAATTTGACATCCGGCACTAATATTTGATAATGTGGCGATTACAGTTTGAAATCAACAACGAAATCGGTCTGAGGGCGGGAATCAGTTCAGGCAAGAAGTCAAGCATTTTCAGCCATCCATTCAATACTTGGCACTAATGGAAGGTAGTTAAAATCAAAACACGGGATAAATTCCTACCCTCTGGGATTTTTCCCTATTAAAATGAACCCTTTCCTCTATTGACAAAGGGAATAAAAATAAGGTTAAAAAAAGCGTTGTTTTAGTTTAGGTTTTTACAGTAAGGGAGACCTTTGCAAAACGTCCCCTTTTGCCCAATTTCTGCGTCAGACTCAAATTTTAATCCTCAAAATACTCAATGTATTCCTGCGGTTAAAATTTTCGTCTTCCTTGAACTTGAACAAAATTGAACATTTTTCAAAGGTCTCTAAGGGTTTGCTACAATTCTCAAATTTCCATCCAGGTTACCATATGGGAAATCTCCACAAAATGTGCCCGCCTTGCTCCTAACAGGAGGATAATCCTTACTGTTGGTAGGGTAAAATATCATAGCGAAAAATCCATGCGTCCTGAAAACTAAGACTGTAACTCATAGATATTCCTGCTCTTTACCATATTACTTCCTTTCCAAAATACATATTCCTGTAATTATCGAATTATTTTTCTCCGGCGCTGACATTCATGTTGTTCAATCTCACTTATCATCTTGTAATCTTGACGGGTTACAGTAGGGTTTCATATTTTGCGGTTAGGTTGAAAGAGGTACACAATTCGATTTTTTCACTTCATCCGCTTCCATAAAGCGACTTCTTGTCGATTATCTCCTGTAATCTCTATCTAGTCAATAAGGGCCAGCATCCGCTATCATTCTTTGAGGAATAGCGGAGGCTGAGAGCATTGAAATTATAAACAAGTATAAACAAGGAGGTGTGATATGCCAGTAAAGATAAAATCGCCAGTGCCATCGGATATCGAAATCGCCCAAGAGGCGGAAATGCTACCCATAACTAAAGTGGCAGAGAAAGCGGGGATCTTGGATGAAGAGCTTGAGCTCCACGGTAGTTATATCGCTAAGATAGACTACGACAAAGTGCTGGAGAGGTTGAAGGACAAGCCCGATGGCAAGATAATCACTGTAACTGCCATGACTCCAACGCCCCTGGGCGAGGGTAAGACAGTGACAGCCTTCGGGCTTGGTCAAGCTCTGGCGCGGAAAGGACTCAACATCATAAATACCTTCCGTGAGCCATCCAAAGGCCCCACTTTTGGCATAAAGGGAGGAGCAGCCGGAGGAGGTTATTCGCAGGCGCTTCCCATGGAGGCCATAAATCTCATGTTCACGGGAGATATTCCTGCTACGGAGACGGCTCATAATCTCTGTGCCGCAGCCATAGATGCCAGCATCTTGCATGGAAAAGAGGTCGGCGACAAAAATAGGAATCCTCTAAGAATAGACCCTCTGAATGTCTCCTGGACTTATTGTGTGGATTTAAATGCCCGTGCATTAAGAGATGTTATGGTTGGTCTCGGCGGCGTAGCTAACGGTTATCCAAGGTTGGCGCATTACGATATCACGGTAGCTACGGAGACAGCCGCCATACATGACCTGGCTTTAGGCCTTAAAGATTTGCGAGAAAGATTCAGGAGGACAGTTGTTGCCTATACTTACGATGGCAAGCCGGTTACTTGCGAAGACCTTGGGGTTGCCGGAGCGATGACAGCTCTTATGATTGATGCCATAAAGCCCAATCTGGTTCAGTCCACAGAGGGTCATCCCATGATCTGTCATGGCTTCCCATTCGCCAACGTGGCCCATGGCAACAATTCTACCATGGCGAACTTAGTTGCTCTAAAACTCGCCGATTATATGGTCACTGAGAATGGCTTCGGCGTTGAATGCGGCTACATTAAATTCTGTGAGGTCGTCTGCCGTCAGGCGAAGTGGGCGGGGTATGATATCTGGCCTGATTGCTGCGTTATAGTCGCTACCGTTCGAGCCTTGAAGCAGCATGGCGGTGCCTTCCATCTTCGCCCCGGGATGGCATATGCCAGGGTCAAGGAAGTGGCGGAGACGGAAAACCTCCCTGCGGTGGAAAAGGGCTGCGAGAACCTGGCTCGGAATATAGAGATCGCCAGGATGACCGGCACCCCCGTTGTGGTGGCTATTAACAGGTTTACCTCCGACACGGACAAAGAAGTGGAGCTGGTCCGGAAGATGGCTTTAGATGCTGGAGCTGTTGAGGCAGGACCCTGTGAAAATTGGGCCAAAGGCGGAGCGGGGGCATTGGATCTGGCCGATTTAGTTCTTAAAGCCCTTGAGACCCCGAAAAAGCCCCAATCACTCTATGAGGATGACGCTTCTGTAGCGGAGAAGATAGAGCTTTTTGCCACCAAGATTTTTGGGGCCGATGGGACAGATTACGCGCCTGATGCGCAAAAGAAGCTAAAGATGTTTGAGGAGCTTGACTTGCGAGCTGACGGCAAGCGGCTTACGGTCAATATGGCCAAGACACACCTCTCGCTTGCCCATGACCTTAATATGCTCGGTGTGCCCAGAAATTACAAGCTCCCAATTCGTGACATCAGAGCTTCGGTAGGTGCAGGTTTTTATTATCCTCTCTGCGGTGTGTTTCCCACAATGCCCGGCTTGCCTACAAAGCCAGCCTTCCTACCTGTGGATGTTGATACAGAGACAGGGAAGATTGTGGGGCTATTCTAGTAAAGGGATTTCCCATTGTTATTGCGAGCTACAAAGCGACGAAGCAGTCCGAGAGGCTAGAGGTAAAAATGTATCCTTAACTATTGATGGCAAAAAATAGGCGCTCCCGAAGGTTACAAGATACTATGGGCGGTGCTAGATAACGACATTTGCATACTTAGTGTTTGTGCCATTTGGGAGAGGAATGAATATTTCTCCGCTTGTCGCCTCTGTTTGTATAGATAGAAGGAAGGGATATGGCGGTAGCAGAAGGAATGGTGGATAATATTAAAAGGGGAAAAGCGTTGAGGCTTCCCCGGACTGCTTTTGAGCTGAGTCTGGCCCCAGTATGCGGACTACACCACCATGATGGTCAAGGGTCACCTTTCACTTGCCCATGACCCGGCAGTGAAGGGTGCACCCACGGGATGGACTTTTTTCGTTCGCGACGTGCTGATCTTCTCAGAAAGAAGGCGGAAATGATTATCAAAAAAATAGGTCTTTTTGAGGGAATAGATCCTGAGGCAATGGAAGAGATAGCCAATAGTTGCTCTGAAAAGAACTATGCTAAAGATACGGTGCTATTTGAACAGGGTAAGAAAGCTGAGCGTCTGTATATTCTGGAGGAGGGGACCGTTAGACTGGTAATAAAAAACGGAGGCTCTATAGTCTTTAGTCTGACAGAGCCAGGTGAGGTATTTGGTTGGTCGAGTATGGTTGAATCCGGGCTATATACCGCCTCCGGCGTCTGTACCACGGATTTAAAGGTAGTGAGGATCGAAAGAGAGAAGTTGGATAAGATATTCGATCTTTATCCTGATGCGGGCATTACAATTCTCAGGCGGATAGGAGGTATATTCTCTAAAAGAATCTCAAGGGCTTATCAGGATCTTTTATCTGTTAAAGTGGAAGATACAACTCCTTCTTATGGTTAAAAAAAGTATATGAGAACAAACGTCTTATCAAAAGACAGGCCTTAGCTCAGTATATTTTGCCCCGCACCAGATAATCAGTGGTATTCCGCCACATAACCCACCGCTGAAGTGGATGGAGGGGGCGGCTGCTTCATAGCCACTGCGGCCTATGGTTCATTGATGGAACAACATGTGAAGGCGCTGCGTAATTTCCGTGACCGGTTCCTGCTTGTCAATGCAATAGGTGAGGGTTTTGTACGCCTTTACTATACCTATTCGCCGCCTATAGCAGACTTCATCTCAAACCATGACAGCCTGCGGACAATGGTGCGCGTAGTCTGTTACCCATTGTGGGATTAAGCTGGGTTGACTTGAAGAGAGGTCCAGTGTCCACTATGGCGCTTATGCTCCTTTTCTGTATTAGGATATTCGGACTTGCAGGGTTCAGGTGGAAGTTAAAGGAGTAATCAACTTATAATAATCAAGCATTGAAGGCAGAGCCAAATGACCCTGCCTTTCTTATATTGTTTCTTCATATATTGTTGATTTACTATATCGTTCCGATGCGTGACTCTGCCTTGGTCCTGGAAAAATTGAGGGCCAAAAATTGCGAGGTTTCTAAACCAAATCTATATCTTTTGACCCGGATTGAGTTGAAAGATTCGGGGTAAATTCCTCTAACAAACCCGCCTTTATTGATGATCCTTATATTTCAGAATTTGACATTCAGTGCTTATATTTGATATTTTTGTAAAAAAAGATTATATTTAAAATTTTGCATCGCTCAACTCCGTATACATTTTTTATCGTCTTGGTGTAATAAACATGAGCAAATCGCTTTTTTCTCGATATCGCGTCGATGATATACCTCTCATTATCCGGCCAATTTTTTACCTTTTTGGCTATGGACTGGGGGTATTATTATTCACTGTTCTCTTAATCTTACGAATTGCAACCAAAGTCGAGATTACAGGTCAAGACAACCTCAAAAGGCATTTGAATCACATCTTTTGCTATTGGCACAGTTTTGTTCCATTGGCTCTACTAAGAGCGGTGCCTAAAATCCCTGTGGTCCTTGACCGCAATTCTCATGCCTGGATGCAGCATCCCAGTTGGTATATGAAGCCAATTCATGTTTTGCTTCGATTGATGGGTGTTGAAAAGATAATTCTCGGGTCAACAGGACATTCCGGTCGTGAGGCGGCTGAACAAGTCGTTGAGTACTTGCCGACAAGGGTATTCTACAATTATAATGCCAGATGGCCCACATGGCTCTGCTTTTATGCTTAAAAAAGGCATTCTTCATAGGTCCCTACAAAGTGGGGTTCCAATCGCTGCAATGCAATTTAAGGCGTCAAGGTTCTTCGAGCTTAAGACCTGGAATCGAAAAAAATTTCCATACCCATTCTCTACGATAAAAATAAAAATTGGTAACCCTGTTCAAATTACCAGCGATAATTTTGATGAAGCATATAGTCGAATTTCATAAGAGTTAGGTTAAAGGGGACATACTCAATCTTATGGGCAAATCCGGCGATTCAGGCGTAATCCCGAAGCTTGAAGCGGTTTTAAACGGCCCCTATTCCACGGACGTCAGGGAAGCGGCCAGCGAAGCGCTGGAAGAACTTTGCGGGACCTAGCCCGGATTTCTCATCCCGCTTGAAGCGACCT